>CAIVEH010000168.1 GCA_903904855.1 uncultured Bacteroidota bacterium
GATGAATATCACTTTAGATATAACAGAAGACAAAAAATGGGAGTAATCTTTGATACCCTTATAAAAAGAATGGTCAAAAATGATCCAATACGCTTGTTATCAAAGGATTGATATTGCGACCTAAGTGCCTATACCTATTAATTTTATTTCACTTCACTACTGCATCCTCCATCAACACTTCGAAAAGATAGCCATAACCAAAATCTTTGTTCAGGCTGATTTTACCTTCGAGGGTTACAATATCACCTACTTTAGCTGTGCCAGCGGAAGTTATAGTCAGGTCGAATTTTCCTTTATTTTCGGTGCCATCCTGCAGATGTATCCAGTTTTTGTTCATAATTTCTGCGCTGAATTTGGTAACCTGGCCCTTTATCTTCACGGTTTTACCTGCATAGGATTCTTTCCTGGATAGCAAATCCGCAATTGAAATACAATCTTTAGGAGCGTCAATTTTAATATCCTTTTTCGATTCAGGTGCAGCCTTACGTGAATAAGGTTGCGATCCTTCAGATCCGTTATGAGTATGTGCTGCTACAGCGGGTTTGCTGCCAATAGGTTCGGTACTTACACCTCCCAGAAACAATACTTCATCAAAAGTCCGGTGCAACTCTTTGCTCTCAAACTGCTGCATTGGCAGGCCTTCGGAATAATAATAAGTATCTCCGGCCATCGCCTGCATGGAAGGTACAGCCAGCCATTTCAGCGAGTCGTTCTCCTTTACCTGCAGGTAGGTATAGTTGGAGGTCTGAATTACTTCTTTTACAACTACTTTATGATTGATGATATTTTTGCCGTCAAGTACTCTGGCTATGGTTGTCTGAGTTGTTAAAACAACCATAGTTATAACACCGGATAAAAATAATAGGAACTTCATTGTAGAAATTTTAAAGGAACCATCAGAATTGAATAATTCACGACACAATATTACATTGACATCTATATTTCATGCATGAAAATTGTCATCTTTTTTGATGATTAAGGTCATTAAATAGCAATGTGTGTATAGATACTTTTACATCTGTTTTACAACAAAATAGTGATTAAGTGCCGGGATTTAATGCACTATTTAAATAAACTAACAACCCGGTTTGCCAAGCCAGAAACTTAAATTTTTAAAGTAAAACCAGACAGATGAAAAATACAAGAGGCAGTACAATTGGAGTTATATTAATAATAAGTATTTTTTCGGTTTTTGCCACCTCCTGTGCAAGTTTTCTGCATAAGAAAGCGAAAACCAAGAAGATAGCATCGGTATTTTATCCGCCATCACCCGACACCCCGCATCTGCAGTATCTGACCAGCATAAGTGGTTCTGATTTTGTGGGTAAGCGTACGAAATTTGGTACATTTATATTAGGTGCAGAAGATGTTTCCCAGATGGTTAAACCTTATGGTTTGAGCTTCACCAATGGCAAATTGTACATCTGCGATCCCGGTATCGGCGGGCTGGAAATAATAGACTTAAAAAACAATGAGTACAGCAATTTCACGCCAGGAAGTAACGGACAGATGAAATCGCCGCTTAACTGCTATGTGGATAAAAATGAGTTTCTGTATGTTGCAGACCCAGGCAGACATGAGGTGGTATTGTATGACAGCGTTGGTAATTATATAGGGAAAATTGCAGATACAGGTAGTTTCAAGCCTACGGATGTTGCGATATATGGAGATGAAATTTGGGTAACTAACCCGGATAATCACAGGCTCAACGTTTATGATAAACATACAAAACAATTCATAAGGTATTTTGGCGAGGAGTTTGGCCCGGGCGATGATGGCTTTTTATACTCTCCCTACAATCTCTGTATTACAGCAGATGTAATTTACATAACTGATTTCGGGGACTTTAAAATCAAGAAATACGACAGAGCTGGGAAATTTCTCTCATCTATAGGCAGCTACGGAACAGGTGTTGGTCAGTTTGTTAGGCCTAAAGGTATTGCCTGTGATAAGGATGGCATACTTTATGTTGTAGATGCCGGTTTTGAAAATGCTCAGATGTTTAATGATAAGGGACAGTTGCTCATGTTTTTCGGCGGGCCATACAAAGGGCCTGGCGACATGTGGCTGCCTGCCAAGGTTGTTGTGGATTATGATAACCTTGAATATTTTAAAAAGTACGTTGATCCAAAATATAATCTTAATTACCTGATTATTGTATCCAACCAATACGGGCCTGATAAGATAAATATTTACGGATCAATTTCACCGGTGAAGAATTAATTAAACTGTATGAAGAAAAAACCAAATAATAGTGCAGCTTATACCATAAGTATAATACTGATTACATTGTTTTTTGGTTGTACCGTAGAACAGACACATAAAACTCTCGTATTCTTTTTTGACGGTGTTGATCAGGTTATTTTTTACAACGATTACCTATCACATGATTCTCTGGGGCGGATAGCTGCCGCAAAGAGAGAGGCTTTGCTTAAAAAGAACAGGCCGGATATGTGTGTGCATAAACCATATAAAGAGAAAAAGTGTGAAGAGTGTCATACTCCGGATAAGCGCCTTTTAATGCCAATGCCGGACTTATGCTTTAAATGCCATACCAGTTTTGTTAAGTCATATGCGGTGGTACATGGCCCGGTAGCTGCCGGAGCATGCCTGAACTGCCATAATCAGCATTCATCTAAATACCCTAAACTGCTGATAAGGCAGGGGCAGCAGATTTGCGTTTATTGCCATAACCCTTCACTTGTATTTGCATCGAAAGTACACAAGGACATTGAAGATGCGGAATGCACTATGTGTCATAATCCACATGGCGGCAAGAGCAGGTATATGCTGAAGGACAACATTTCGAAAGACGCCAACCGGATTGGACTGATGGATGAACTGACTTACAGGCACCTGTATGGTCAGTTACTCTGCAAGGTTCCGGGCGATGTGAACAATGTACCAGAGATCCATATACTGGATGATAAGGGTAATACAGTGTCTATAGTTCATCCGGATGCCAATGGTAAATTCAACATCACTAACCTGCATCCTGATCAGAATTATACCTTCAGGTTTAAAAAGGATGTTCCGGATTGCAAGATCAATGTTTATAATAATAATGGATCCCTGCTCTATGTGATTCAAAAGAATAAAAAAGGAAATTATTCTTTCGACAAGAATGCATATGAAACTGTTCACACGGCCATTAATGATGCGCACTACCTGGGAGATACAACTGTACTACATACAGATGTTATAAATGAAATTCAGGGTGCGGAAACAACTCTGAAGGATACTGCAGGGCCATTGTTGTTGTCCGGGCCTAAACAAATAGCTGATTCAATAGGGCATCCTGCAAATATACCTGTTAACCAGGATCCGGTACCAACAGAGAAGAGAGGTAAAATTATAGTTACCACACTGCCTGATAATGATGATACAAAAGATGTGAACAAAATCAGTAAAGATACTGTTGCGCAGAAAGTGGAAGAACATGCAGAAAACAAGGTAACCGATACCATTGGCTATAAGGGGCGAATTGTAGTGAAAGAGCTACCAGGAGATGTGCCTTTGCAGGAGTTGATTGATTCGAATAAAGCCAAAGCTGATAAAAATGGCGGAATAGTAACTGATAATATATCGCCAGACAGTACAATATCGCAAGGAAAAGTTGTAGCAAAAGCCTGGTCAGCTGATCAGAAACCAAATGATGGAAATAACAAGCAAAGTAAAATAGTGGTTACCACACTGCCCGATACTGTAGAACTGCCTGCAATGAGTAGATTCAAAACAATGGCCGGGGCACAGGAAGTAGTGCATAAACTGGAGGCGAGCGGTATGAAATTAACTGATCTTACTTCTCAGCTGGCCAATTATTTTGATGGTACTTCTGTTTGTGTATTCAACGGATCAGGCGATTTAATAGATGTAGCTTCTGTAAATGCCCAGGGAGAATTCTACCTCTACGATTTCCTTTATTTCAGGTTATCACTTCCTGATAAGAGGAGTGGCATAATCAATCAGACTATCTACATCAATGAAAAAATGGAAGTCATTGAGACAATAAATAAAAGAATGGCCAACGGACATTATGTTTATATAGCCAACAGCAAGGAGCAAGCTGCAAACAGAGCAGTAGTGAAAATATACTCTGACAGGGAAAATGCAGTTCTGTTTTCATCAGTTTATTTTGATGAGGGTAGGGCAACAATTACAAAAGATGGAGTAAAAGCGATGGACAAAGTAGTTGAGTATCTGCAGGCAACCCCATCAGCGAATATTTATCTGCTCGCACATGCCAATTCAATGGGCTCGTCAGGGTTTAACAGGCAACTGGCTGAAAAACGCTCGGATGCAGCAGTAAATTACCTGACTTCGAAAGGAATAAAACTGAACCGGATAAAGATAAAAGGCAATAAGAAAAATAAGGTGATCGGTACTTTTGAGACGACTCTGGGATCGGCTGAGGAAAACCAGAAAAACAGAAGAGTGGATGTGTATATAAAATTGTAATGAAAATGTTTTTTATTGATTAAAGAAAAAGGAATGCGCCATCTGAGAAAAATATTTGTTTCACTAATTCTGCTCCTGCCGGTAGTTTGCTTTTCACAGCAAAGCATATTGCAGCTTGGATTGTGGAATATCATCGCACTGTCGGGAGAACTGAAACTGGGGGGCTTGTATGGCGGCGGCTCAATAAATACTTATGGGATCAAAAATAATCTAACTGAAACAAACTATTACGGAGGAATTTATGTGAAAACCAGCAGCTTTGTATGGAATCCCAATTTCCTTACTGTAGATGTGGATGGCGGGTATTTCCCGGAATCAAGGCAGGACATGTACCTGGTTTCACCTGATTTATATAATGTGATCAACACTAAAAAGCTGCATATCGGGGCTACTTTATTTCCCAGGAAAATAATAAGCCTTAGTGGCCATATCAATTGGGACAACAGTTATGATAATCGGGAAAATCTTACAAACATACAGACCAACAGTAAATCTTATGGAGGCTCATTGTCATTCAGGAGTAAATATCTTCCACTGACAATGAATTATAATCAAAGTAACTGGGATAGCAGGGAAGTGCTCACGGGGCGGGACTTCACTTATCACCAGAAAAACTTTGAAGCAAGGGTAAACAGATCTTTTTTCGGAAGGGATAATAACAGCTGGGTATATACCCATTATGAGTATACAACCAAACAATATACCCTGGCAACAATAGGGAACCGGTCGGATAATCTTAATCTGCAGGATGGTTTCTTCCTTGATTCTTCACGCAGGTCAATGTTCAATTCGAACATCCTGGGAACTATCCAGAGAGGCAGCGATAGTTTCAACCAGTTCAGGGCCAATGAAAGCCTGTTTCTGAGGTTTCCTCACAAACTTACTTTCAACACCGCATATGCCTTTTATTACCTGCAGCAATGGCCTGAAAAACTACAGCAGCATACCGTGAACTGCTTGTTTGGCCACCAGCTGTTTGAAAGTTTACATTCGGGGTTATTGTATGAATATAATGGCGCTCTGGAATCATCTTACAACGAAATTAATAACAGGGTTGGCATTGAATTGAATTATACCAAGAAAACAATTGCTGATGGCTTATTAAACATACAGTATGGTTATTACCGGATAAATGAAAACAGAAGAAGCACAGATGTAAATCTTATAATACAGAATGAGCCTTATGTAATCTCAGACCGGGTAATACTTAAAAGGCCCTATACAGACCTCAACAGTTTGGTACTGAAGGACTCTACCCAAACTATAATATACCAGCTTGGGGTGGATTATGCACTGAATGAGTTGGGCAATTTTACCGAGATACTGCGGATACCTGGCGGGCTGATACCAGATAATGGGAAGATATTTGCATTTTATACAGCTATTCAGCCTGGATCATACAGCTATAATATCAACCAGAATAATTTTTCTATTAATTACTCTTTATTCAAAGGCCTTATTGATTTATATTACCGTACTATACGCACAGAGTATAGCCAGATTCACCATGCTGATAATCTGCTGCTCGATTACCTTACTGATGAACTTGTGGGTGCAAATCTTAAATACAAATCGGCCACAGTGGGTGCAGAATATGATAAGTATCAAAGCAGCCTTGTACCTTATAGAATGATTCATTATTTTTTCTCATGGCAGGGAAGATATAAACAAAAGCTGGTGTTTGGAGTAAATGCAAATTATCGTGATTATAAAGTTCCTTCGGAGACGGAACACCGGAATTTCGAGGATCTGAATGCGATGGCTGCTTATGCCTTCAATGCAAAATCAAAGTTTGATCTGACAATAGGATACCAGGCGCAGCAAGGGCAGCAGATCAATCTGGATTATTTCTCCTTAAGAGCAAAATATTCAACAATAATCAGGAAACTAACTTGTGTGGTAGGGGCAGATGCTTATAACCGGGTTTATCTTGAAACTCAGAAAACAAATTACACGGGAGTGTATTTTCAGGTCATTAAAAAGTTTAAATATTAGTATTTATGCGCTTCAGAATAAGTATAATATTGGTAATACTGGCTGGGGTTTATTTCAGCGCCAGCGGGCAGATTGATACCAGCAAAGGAAGTTGTGCAAGTACCGGATGCCATGGCAACCTGGTATCTCAGGAGGTGGTGCATGATGCACTGAAGAAGGGCTGTGATAAATGCCACCAGGCCAACGGGCAGCAGCATCCGCAAAAAGGGGTGAAGACCTTTTCGCTGGTGAAAGACATTCCACAGCTATGCTATAAATGCCATGATGAGAATAATACTATGAGGGTAGTTCATCCGCCTGTGCAGAAAGGTAATTGCCTGGAGTGCCATAATCCGCATGGTGGTCCTGAGGCTTATATTCTGAAAATTAATCCTCCCGGTGATTTGTGCGCCAAATGCCATACTCTTGAATCGGCTAAGAAAAAGTTCAAACACGAGCCGGTTGCAAAAGGCGAATGTGTGAAATGCCATGATCCGCACCAATCAGAAACCGACAGGCTTCTGGTAAGAGATATTCCGGCTTTGTGTACCAAGTGCCACAAGCCACAAGCAGAAGAACTGAAGATGGAAAATGTGCATCCGCCATTCCAGAATAACTGCCTCAACTGCCACAACCAGCACAGCGCCAACAATGAAAAACTGCTTGACCTGAACCCTCAGAACCTTTGCCTGTATTGCCATGATGATATGCAGAAGAAGATAGACAAAGCCACGCTGGTGCATGGTGCAATAACCGAAAAGAGGTCCTGCATCAACTGTCATTCTCCTCATGCTTCCAACCAGAAGAAGTTCCTGATTAAAGATACCAAAACACTGTGCCTGAGTTGTCATGACCGTACTTATGTAAACGGTACACGCAAGATCAGTAATATATCACAAACCATGCAGAAGAGCAAGACTGTACACGCGGCAATTGAAAAGGTAGGCTGCGCCGGATGTCATGATCCTCATGCTTCATCTAATGCATTCCTGCTGAATAAAACCTTCCCGTCTGGCTCTTATGCCCCGGCAGTGAAGGAAAGTTTTGCACTGTGTTTCAGCTGCCACAAGAGTGAGATCATTGAAAAGGCTACAACAACTACAGCGACCGGTTTCAGGAACGGAGATAAGAACCTGCATATGGTGCATATCAATGGGGAGAAGGGCAGAAGCTGCGTGCTGTGCCATAATCCGCACGGATCGCCAAATGACCACCTGATCAATGAGAAGACACAGTTTGGTGGTTGGGAAATGCCGCTGAGATATCAGTCGACAACCACTGGCGGATCGTGTGCTCCGGGCTGCCATGCTGAGCGTAAGTATGACAGAACATCAGTGATACCAGCATCGCCCTCAGAGGCGCCGAAGAAGTAGCCTGCTACATTGCTACTGATCGATTAAGCAGTAAGATAGGGCATGGTTTCAGACATTATGTCAGGATTGGTTATTATGATTCAGCACCATGATAATTCTTGTCTGCAGAGATTACAGTAAGCATCAATGTATTCCAGACACTTAACTCTCGCAACTTATTGATTTTGAATGTTTTAATTTTTCGGGTGAAAATTTTATACCTCTGCAACCTCAATGTATGATCTGGGATTATTTACTGGTATTAATATTATAGTAAATCATTTTGTTTTTGGGTTAGGGTATAATTGAAAAAATAATGTTTTAATTATAATGCTTAATGTATTGATTATCAAATATTATACTCAATATTTAGTGCGAAAAGCAGGGTATAATCAGGTATAAAAGGGTATATTTAGGTATAAAAAGGTATAAAAAGGTATAAAAAGGTATAAATAGGTATAAAAAGGTATATTCCGGGTATAATCTGGTATACTGTATCCTGAAACCGTGCCTATCGCCTGCCTGCCGGCAGATAAAGCATGCAAGTTTGAGGGGAAATTGTCGTTCGATAGCGCATGAAGATAAATAATTGTTTCATAGTGTAATAAGTTGTCAAATATCCCGATAATTTGGAACAAAGGTAGAGTGGATAGTTCGAATATCCTAATTTTTAGGCATATTTTTTTTATTTAAAACGCCAGGTAAACTGGCTAAATTTATTAGACTTCGGCCAGCTTTGCACTGGGCTTTGCTACACACCTGTAGCAAACTAATTGGGTTTAGGTTGCTATTTAAGCGTAGGTGTCTCACACTTTTTGAATTGTGGGACACCTCGAGGCAAACTTCAGCAGCAGTGCAGTGAAGTCCCATTCGGCAATAGCTCATGGCTGGCTATTGGAAATGGCGATTTATTTGCAGTTCCGGTTGTGCCCTTCGAAACAACCGGAACAACGGTGAATTTCTTCAATTAAAAGAGCTTTTTGTTTGGTTATCCCATCTCCTTTAAAAAACGCGATGGGATAATAGTAAACGCTGAAACCCTTTCTGGTGGATGATATAAGGTATTTTACGATTATCTCATCTTATCTCATTATATCCCACTTCGGCAAGCTCAGGGCAGGTTCCGGCCTCACCCCTGCTTTCCCCATACACTTCCGCTTTGGTAGCCTGATGCATTGCGCGGGGTTGTTGGTGAGGAACACCAACGGCGGAAACAGGAACGATAGGTGTTTTCTGGTGAATGACTGCAATCTGGAGATAGTATTCCGCAAGGGAGTAGTCGGAGACATACGCCCAACAGCATTCTGATTTTTTGAAGGTTACAGGCAGCAGGGAGGGGGATGGAGTTGTTGTGCAGACTAAAAGAGCATCATACATGGTTACAAACGCACTGCCGGTGCATTCGCTTTACAAACGCGAACGAGAGGAATGGCTGGGCTATTATATTGCCAGACAAAAATTGGCAGCATATCAGGGAAATCAATAGTGCAATCTTTCTGTAATGGTCAGGTAATATAAAAAATTATCGTATTTGTAATTTCATAATACAAATATGACCATTTATGCCCGACCCTAAATTATTTGCATGTTAAGAATACATTAAGTAATTGTTACGGCATTTGTTTATCCCCTATACGGATTTAAAATGCAAGCAAAATTCAGGCAAATTTATACTCATATAGTTTTTGAAAAATGCCTTTAAGTAACCTGATTATGGGATAGAATTACGGATTATAAACAGTTATTTTTGTAAAAAATTGAATATTGCCAGGAATTCTAATATACGAAGACAATAAAAATCTCAGGGAAGGTATCAGGGCACTGCTGGAATTCAATAACGAATTTTCGGTTGAAGGGGCTTTCCCGGATTGTAATAATATCGAAAATGAGGTTTCCGTTTATCAGCCGGAGCTGATCATTATGGATATAGATATGCCTGGTGTAAATGGCATTCAAGGCATAATTTCGGCAAAAAAAATCAATAAGCATGTGAAGATACTCATGTTCACAGTTTTTGATGATGATGAAAAAATTTTTGCCGCAATAACCAATGGCGCCGATGGCTACCTGCTGAAAAAAGCCCCACCAGAAAAACTAATTGAAGCGCTGCACGATTTGAGAAAAGGTGAAAGCCCAATGACGCCATCAATTGCAAGAAAGGTGCTGAATTTCTTTTCTACCCAAAAAGCTATTCAGAAAGAATATGCATTAACAGATAAGGAAAAAGAAGTGCTGAAGCTGCTTACCCAGGGATTAAGTTACAAACTGATTGCAGCAACTGCAGATATCAGCATAGAAACTGTGCGCAGCCATATGAAACACATATATACCAAACTGCATGTCAACAGCAGCACCCAGGCAGTTTCAAAAGCAATTAATGAAAAGCTGATCTGAAATAATTATCTTTAAATTACTTACGGGTAGATGGTATTTATGTTCAAAAAAGCAGCTTCCACATTACTGGCTTTGCTCCTGCCGATAGCGTTGGTATATGCCCAGCTATCTGATATCAAATTCCGGCATCTTGATGTACATAATGGTTTGCCTTCAGATATTGTCACTTCAATTGTAAAAGATTCAACCGGATACATATGGGTGGGCACCAAAAATGGATTATGCCGCTATGATGGCACGAGGTTCCAAATCTTCAAAAATCAGGTTAATGACAGCAATTCACTTAGAAGCAATTCCATACTTTCTTTGGTTGTTGCAAGGCATAATCAGCTATGGATAGGCACAGATAAAGGCATCTGCAGGTATGATTACCGGACCAACAAATTTTACAACCTTACCATCCCAAATGCATTCCCTCAAAAAATCAATACACCATCAAAAATATTACTGCTGGCTAAATCTGGCCGGATATGGTTTTATGAGTATGAGTGCCGGGCTTTGATTGGCTATGACCCCGAACAAAATAATTTTACCCAACTGGATTTTTTTGCAAAAGACGGCGGAGATCCGGTTTTCAGTATGTATGAGGATATATCTGGCGATTATTGGATAAGCAGGCTACACTACTTTTATCATTACTATACCAAAACGGGCACTTTTGACAAAATCCTTAATCCCAGAAGGGTTACAGATCCGGCAGACCCGTTTATAATCACAAGATTTTTGCAGGGAGCTGATAGCATTATGTGGATGACCTCATGGGGAGCGGGACTGGAACGCTTTCATATCAACACCCAAATAACAGATCATTATCTTGTGGAGCCAACGCCAAAATTATCAGGGATAAAAAACATACTGGATTGCCCTATCTGGATCCCAAATAAAACAAATGGAGGCACACTGCTTTGGATGGTATCAGAATACGGGCTTGCCAATTTCGATACAGGCACCAGGAAATTTACCATTTATCCTCCCGACATTTATGACCCTTATTCCAACAAACTGGCTTTCACTGTCAGTAATTTTCCTGGCAGCTATTATGATGAAGCCCAAAATATACTATGGTGCTGGGGGCCTTATGGCATCGATATATGTGACTTCAATTCCCAATCGATACAGACATTCCGTACACTATCTGAACACAGCAAGATTAAAACAGGTTCTTCTGAAGCATTTGCCAATAATCAGTTTAACAAGGACGAGTATTTTATCGGCAATTTTGTATCCGACAAGATATATATTTATAATGAATCTTCCAGAACCATAAAGGAGCGACAACTACCCTTCAAACAAGGCATATCAGGAATTTTCCAACCTGACTCAGCCATTCTGTGGATGACGGCCGGTAGTGATATCTGGCAATGGAATCTTAAAACCAATGCAATTGTAAATATTAATGCGCTTACCGGTAAAGACAGCTTTGCAAAAAACGCAATAGCCATCAGTTATTTCAAAGATAACAATGGCATAATATGGATAGGCACAAATGGGGAGGGCATGTGCAGGTATGATCCTACAAAATCAAGTTACTGGTGGATAAATAAAAACAGCAAAGAAATACCTTTATCGACAGATTTGCCCACCAATATCAATTCATTTGCTACTTCAAATAACGGAGGATTATATGCTCTAGATAGAATACGGGGCATTTATAAAATAGGGCAGGATAATAAAATCAAAGGTCCATTCACCCCCGGTTCTTTTAAAGGGATATTAAGCAACCACACAGTATCTGTCTCAAAATATACCGATATGGCTGCAGATAAAACCGGAAGGTTGTGGATATGCACTGATGAAGGGCTGATCAGCTACAATACCAGTAATAATACTTTTACACCTTATACTACCAGTAATGCATTACCAGCAGAAGCGCCTACTTCAATAGCCATTGACAAAAATGACTACATCTGGTTATTATACCCGGGACAATTGGTAGCTTTTGACCAGAGAAAAAACAAGAGCAGAACTTTCAACTATAAAAACGGATTTGAAGGATCACCGGACGGCTGCCATTTACTGATTAATAATGCCGGGGATCTCAGGATTGCCTATGAAAATCATGTCGAGGCCATAAATGGCGACCTGTTTGCCTGCTTAACCGATACAATGCCAGATATCTTGATAACGAAAGTACAAAGCGGTGATGACCTTATACCTATTTTCGACAGTGCCGGTAAGTTTCAGACAGTACACGTCAGTTACAGAAACAACCGACTTGTATTTGAATTTGCACTACCCCTTTATCACAATCCTGATGAAATTGAATATTCCTATATGGCCGAAGGTTTCGACAAAAACTGGGTTCAGGCCGGAAACACACATATTGCCAACTATACCAATCTGGCCGGCGGGCAATATATCTTCAAAATAAGGGCTTTTGATCCGCTTAGCGGGAAATACTCTCCGGTTACAAATATTGCAATAGTCGTTCATCCACCTTTTTGGGAAACATGGTGGTTTATAATTCTTGCAATCCTGACCGTATTTACATTGATATATATAATATACCGGTACCGGCTGCACCAGTTGTTCCGCATGGAAAAGATGCGCACCTCCATATCGAATGATCTGCATGATGAAATAGGAGCAACGCTCACCTCTATATCCATATACAGCAATGTGGCGAAAAAAATGTCTGAAATTGATAGTGAAAAATCAAAGGCATACCTTGAAAAAATTGAAGTCAGCAGCAGAGAAATGATAGACAGTATGGGCGATATTGTATGGAGTATTAATCCTGCAAACGATATGCCTGAGAAAATGCTTCATCGTATGAGATCTTATGCCTATGAAATTACCGGCGCATCAGATATACAACTGCACTGGAAAGAAAACGCGCAACTGGAAAAGCAGAAAATGACCATGGAGCAGCGGAAAAATTTCTACCTTTTTTTTAAGGAAGGGATGAATAATGCCACCAAATATTCGAATGCCGATGACATTTTTGTTGAATTGGATATTACACAACACGATGTATCCATTACCATAGGAGATAATGGCAAAGGATTTGAAACCTCAGGTGCCTTTAATGGGAACGGCCTGAAAAATATGCAAGCCCGCGCCGGAATCTTAAAGGGCACATTTACTTTAACGTCTTCTCCCGGTACCGGCACCAATTTATACCTTACATTCCCGGTATAAAAGCGTTCCGGCAACATTTCATCTCCCCTTTTTATGGGATTGTGGCGACTATGCAGGCAGGGTACTTTTGCTGCATACATAACCAGTTTTTAATGAAAAAATATTTCTACGTCTACATTTTATTCACATGCTTATTTCTTACTACTGCACAACATTGTATGTCGCAGGGCTTTGCTGTGAATGCTACCGGCGCTGCTGCGAACGCATCTGCAATGATGGATATTGCTTCAACTACAAAAGGACTGCTGATACCCCGTATGACCTTTGCGCAGCGTAACGCCATCAGTGCACCGGCTACCAGCCTGATGATTTATCAGACAGACAGCACCAAGGGATTTTATTACTATTCAGGTACAGCCTGGACTCCTGTAGGCGCATCTACTAGCGGTGCTTCTTCCGCATGGAACTTAACCGGAAATGCTGGCACCAACTCAGCTACCAATTTTGCAGGTACTACTGATACCAGCGCTTTCCGTTTCAGAGTAAATAACCAGTGGGCCGGCGAACTGAATCCGATTACAGGAAATACTTCTTTGGGCAATAATGCCGGCCAGGCTGCATCTACCGGTTACAGCAATATTGCCATCGGCACCAATGCACTTGCTACAAATATAGCCGGGAGTAACCTGGTAGCTGTAGGCGACTCAGCGCTATTCAATCAAAACAGCGGCATGGGTGATAATGTAGCTGTAGGTAGCAAGGCACTTTATACCAATACATCTGGGTTCGACAACACAGCTATCGGCTATACAAGCCTTACTGCAAATACCGCTGGAAATGGCAACACCTCGGTTGGTTCACTAAGCATGTCTTCGAATACAACCGGATTCTTTAATACAGCCGTTGGTTTTCAGAGTCTTACTTCCAACACGATTGGCAGGGGAAATACAGCTATAGGTACCCAAAGTATGGATATGACTACAACCGGCAATAACAATACAGCCACAGGATTCTTCAGCCTGTTTTTTAATACCACCGGCACTTCAAATACGGCTACCGGCTATTATGCGCTTGCGCTCAATACAGCCGACAACAATACGGCTACCGGATCTTTAGCATTGACAAACAATACTACCGGGACCAATAATACTGCCAATGGCTACCTATGTATGAATGCCAGCCAAACAGGCGGCAACAATACCGCTTCTGGTGCATTTTGCTTATCCGCAAACACTACTGGCAATGATAATACAACCAGCGGATATAACAGTATGCACTGGAATACAATGGGTAAGAATAATACAGTCACCGGATCGCATAGCCTGGAGACGAATATAGCAGGCCGGGATAATACAGCTAATGGATACAATAGCCTTTCTTCGAGCCTGGCCAGTTACAATACCGCCATCGGTTCAAGTAGTATGACCGCAAATACAAGCGGGCAAAACAATACTGCTACAGGTTATAACAGCCTTAATGCCAATACCACTGCTGATTATAATACAGCCACAGGTGCACAATCACTTGCTGCAAATACTACAGGAGCAGGCAACACTGCCACAGGCGCATTAAGTCTAACAGCCAATACTACGGGAACAGGAAATACCGCTAATGGATTTCAAAGCCTCTCTACCAATAGCACAGGAGGTAGCAATACTGCTTCCGGCTTCAACAGCCTTCACTCAAATACCACAGGCAACTATAATACTGCATCAGGGTATAATAGTCTTGGCATTAACACTACCGGGACAACAAATTCAGCTTTTGGGGCACAGAGCCTTGCTGCAAATACCACTGGTAGTTACAATTCTGCAAATGGTTTTCAAAGCCTTATGTCCAACACAATAGGAGCAAATAATACCGCCAGTGGATACAACAGTCTGGCTGCAAATACCACTGGTACTGACAATACTGCTTCTGGCTTTAATAGCCTTACGGCAACAACAACCGGTGGCAACAATACAGCCAGTGGTTCTAACAGCCTTGCCGTGAATACAACCGGATCAGATAATACCGCTACTGGTTATAATAGCCTTACAATAAATTCTGCCTCACAAAACACGGCTTATGGTTCCCAAAGCCTTGCATCAAATACAACGGGACAGAACACAGCCGTAGGCTACCAAAGTCTATATAGCAACAGTACAGGCAGCTATAATACAGCTACTGGCAATTTTTGTCTTAGTTCAAATTCATCAGGTTCAGGTAATACAGCGATTGGGTTTCAGAGTATGCAAACTAATACAACCGGAGATGCGAATAATGCATTGGGATTTGAGAGTCTGTTTTATAACACCTCAGGTGCTGCAAATACTGCAATTGGTTATCGTGCACTATATTTTTGTAATACTGGTACTAACAATACGGCAATGGGCACTAACAGTCTGGCAAATGTATATGACGGGAATTATAATACGGCAATAGGAGATGAAACCGATGTAAGCAGCGGTTCAATCCTTAATGCCACTGCTATCGGTTACACCACAACTGTTAATGCAGATAGTAAAGTCAGAATTGGCAACAGTGCTATAACAGTAATTGAAGGCAATGTCGGATTTACTTTCCCATCCGATGGCAGATTCAAAACCAACGTTCAGGAGAATGTGCCAGGCCTTGATTTCATACTCAAACTACGGCCTGTAACCTATAATTTTGAGTCCAGGAAGTTCGAGCGATTCTTAGGTCATAATGATAGTACTCTTCAGAAACTGGCTGCATCTTACGATATTGCGGAAAGGCAGGTGCGCACGGGCTTCATTGCACAGGAGGTTGAAAAAGCAGCAAAGCAATCAGGTTATGATTTCAGCGGTGTCCATATACCAACCAATGAAAAAGACAACTATGGCCTTGCATATGCTGAATTTACAGTTCCGATGGTAAAGGCAATACAGGAGCAGCAAAAGATGATCGTTGAATTACAACAGAATTACCAGGCAGCATTAAAAGCTAATATCGAGTTGCTTAACCAGTTGACAGCGCTTAATAAGCGACTTGATGACCTTCAGCAAATGAAACAAGGTGGAAATCATTAATGATGATGAATTAAATATTTTTTTAAGGTTACAGGTAGCTGGGACCAGGAAGGAGTCGCGGTGCAAACTAAAAGAACATCATACGTGCGTTTAAAACGCACTGCCGGTGCATTCGGTTACAAACGCACAGCCGGTGCATTCGGTTACAAATGCGAGCGAGAGAGACATTGGGGCTTCACCGCTGGCTATTATATTTCGCTCTTTCAGAGCTGTTTGTTTTTTCAATAGTCCGTAACTTAAGGACATTGGATTACAAATCCCGACCAACGGGTATTTAGGTAGGAGTTAAAAATTTATTATATTTACTTAAAATATTTGTATCTTTACTAACAATTATACTTTTTAATACGCCTAATTATTGTAAAGGCAAAGTAGCGTTAATTATACTCATTTTAATCTACCCATATGAAGCACCTATATCTTATTTTAGCCACACTCCTTATTTCTATCAGTTCGAAAGCTATTGTTGGGCCTATTACCGGAACTTCAATGGTATGCGTAGGTAGTAGCACTACTTTAAGTGATACCACTGTTGGTGGTACGTGGAGCAGCAGTAACCTCACCGTCGCAGGTATTGGTACCAGCTCGGGAGTTGTAACCGGCAATTCACCGGGGACAGTAACCATTACCTTTACAAAAGGCGGCAGTTCGGTGACTACCACAATAACTGTGAATGCAATGCCTGCGGCTATAGCCGGGCCAACATCTGTATGTATCTACTCATCGAATACATTTACAGATAGTACTCCTGGTGGTACCTGGGCCAGCAGCAATATTGCGGTAGGGAATATAGATGCAGCCACTGGAACTGTATATGCCGGATCATCGGGAGCGACAATTATTTTTTATACTACAGCCGCGCCGGCCAGCTGTACGGTATCTACTACGCTTAATGTTACTACGACATCAAATTATATAACCGGGTCTTCATCTGTTTGTACCGGAACAACGAGTACTTATAGCATTACCAGCAGCGGTGGCACGTGGAGCAGCAGCACGCCAGGTGTAGCCACAATTGATTCGGCATCGGGAATATTAACGACAGGCAGCTCGGCAGGAACAACGAGCGTAATATATACATTGACCGGAGGCTGTTCTGTTTCGAGGGCTGTAACCGTGTATGCTACTCCACCGCCGATAGCAGGTGATTTAAACCTATGTTCGGGATCGAGTATGTATCTCCATGACAATATATCAGGTGGCACGTGGAGCAGCAGTAATCCGGCTGTGGGATCGGTGGACCCTACATCCGGCTGGCTTACAGCCGGGACAACCGGAACGGCAACAATTACCTACACTGTGCCAGGCGGGTGTGGCAGCGGAACAACCACGGCGACAGTAACAGTATCTGCAGCGCCGGGAGTAATAACCGGGCCATCAACACTATGCCCTGGTATGAGTGGTACTATGTCAATTGGCCTTACCGGTGGCACCTGGAGTTGCTCCAGTACGGCCATTGTAGCTGTGGGGCCAGGAACAGGGATTGCTGTAGCACTTGCAGCAGGAATATGCGCTATATATTATAACCTGGCCGGTACATGTTCGATTACGCATGTTGTTACTGTAAATCTATCGCCTAATTCGCTTTATTTCCCATACGGCAAATGTGTGGGAGATACTGCAACCCTAACTAATGCAATGACAGGAGGTACCTGGAGTACGACAACTTCCTCAATAGCCACGCTAAGCCCAACAGGTTTTTTAACCGCTATCTCAGCAGGTACCAGCAGCGTTACTTATAATTTAAGTACCGGTTGTTCGGCATCGAATTCATTAATCATCAATGCAGTGCCGGCGCCTATTACAGGGCCGTCATCAGTATGTACCGGAGGCTATGAGACGCTCAGCGATGCAACAGCAGGAGGATACTGGAGTGCAACAAATAGTAATACCAACGCCAATTTTTCAACCGGGGCGGTATTGGGAGTTACAGCCGGAACTGATACCATCATTTATACACTGAGCAGCGGTTGCAAAGCCACAGCTGCTATAAGTGTTACTACGGGAGTGTGTACAGGAACGCCTACTGGTGGCACGGTTACCGCCAGCGATACCATTACCTGTCCATACGGAGCGTATGTAACCCTTACCCTATCGGGTTCGAGCCCCGGATGTGGTATCTCGTTTCAATGGCAGAGTTCGCCAGACGATCTTACCTATTCGGACATAAGTGGGGCAACGAATACAACCTACAATTACGCTGCCACCAACATCACCTATTTCCGTGTTAAGGTTACCTGTACTACTACAGGATTTTTTGCCTACTCAACTGTGCGATATGTAGCGGCCAAAACGCGGTTCATATCACATACGATAACTTCGATTATTGATTCTTACTGTAACACTCCGCAATTTCATGCAACCATTTGTACACAGGCTTCCACACCAAATATTACTACCTTTTATGGTGACGGAACATCGGCCAACAATTCACTCTCAGGTACAGGAATATTGTATACCAGCTTTGTCCATGATTATGCAGCGCCGGGCACTTATACAGTAAAACAGGTAGCCTATGATGGAACCATACCAAGGGACTCGATAATTTTTACCTATGAATTTGCAACATGCAGAAACCTGCCGATAAAGTTTTACTATGATGCCAACAGCAACTGTGTTTACGATTCTGGTGATTACGAGTTATACAGACCAACCCTTACTGAAATTGATTCAAACGGTGTGCCCGTAGACACCATCAGTGCCACCAGCGGATTTTATTATAAGGCGTATGGGCCTGTAGGAACAGTTTACCGTTTTCATGTAATTTCATTGCCCACAGCACTGGCAGTTACCTGTCCGTCGGGCGGAATAATTTATGATACCATAAGTGCCAGCCTAACCAGTGCGCCTCAGAAGTATTTTGGTACGCACTGCACAGGAACGGCACTTGATCTTTCAGATTTTGCTGTTGAACGGTGTCGTACCCGTTTTCAAGAGGGGTATATTTATATTAACAGCTCCAGTTGCATACCAGACAGTATAGTTGTATCTCTTCAATTCAGCACCAAGTACTATTATACCGTAGCAATTACTTCTCCACTATCTCCTTCAAGTGTATCCGGGAATATTGCCAACTACTATTTCAGCCATATATCCTACTGGAACTGGCCTTATGTGTATTATGAACTTTACCATCCCACTGGAAGCCCTTATCTGACGGCAGGCGATACAGCGATAACTAAAATAATAATTACAGGATATCAATCAGGTACTTCGCTTACATCAAGTGATACCATCATTAATGTAGACACTATCAGGGCATCATTAGACCCTAATGAGATGACTGTATCGCCAGCCGGAAAGGTATTGGCCTGCTCGGCACTTGAATACACCGTGAGATTTGAAAATACCGGCAATGATACAGCCCATAATATTTATGTTCTGGACACACTAAGCAATAACCTTGATCCACACAGCCTCAGGATTGAAATGGCATCATCTGTGATGAATTATGTACTGATCAAATCGGGCAGTTATACCATCGCTAAATTTGATTTTCCGAAAATCAATCTTTTAGACAGCAGCCACCACGGCCTGGCAGATGGACAGGTTAGGTTTAATATAAAAACAAAGCCCGGTTTGGCTGATGGAAATATTATTCAAAACCGCGCCGGGATATACTTTGACGATAATCCTGTTGTGATGACTAATACGGTTCAGAATACCATTGGTATCAGCGCTATATCAGGATCGAATACTGTTTGCGCCGGCGCACATGATACTATATATAGCCCGGATAAGGGTGGAGTGTGGAGTGTTAGTAATGCTCATGCTACCATCTCGGGCGGAGTTGTTACCGGTGTGAGTGGGGGGATTGATACTGTAAGCTATACCATCAGCAACAGTTGCACAACCAGATCAGTTACTAAAGTTGTAACCGTAAATACAATACCTGTACCAGGTGTGATTACCGGGCCGGGATTGGTATGTGCCGGATCTTCGATAAGCCTTACGGATACCCTATCGGGCGGCACATGGAGCAGTAGTGATGCAGGCACGGCAGGTGTTTCGGTAACCGGATCTGTAAATGGAATAGCTGCAGGCAGCGTAACGATAAGCTATTCAAAAACTAATAGTTGTGGAACAGGAATATCGACAAAAGGTATTACGGTGAATCCGCTGCCATCGGCTGGTGCAATATCAGGTGCATCGAATGTGTGCCCGGGATCGGCAATAACGCTTACAGATGCTATGGCTGGAGGTGCATGGAGCGCCACTAATGGCCATGCTACTGTTGTTGCCGGATTATTAACCGGTGTTACACTGGGCGTTGATACCATTAATTATAATGTGAGTAATACCTGTGGCAGTTCAGTTGCATCGAAAGTAGTAACTGTCAATTCATCTCCATCGGCGGGAACCATTACCGGAGTATCCGCAGTCTGTGCTTCATCCTCAATTACTTTGAGTAATACGGTAACCGGAGGCATATGGAGCAGCAGCAACAGCAATGCAACGGTGGCAGGGGGTATAGTAGCTGGTGTGAGCGCTGGTACAGATACTATAAAGTATACGGTGAGCAATACCTGCGGAACAGCAACAGCGACTAAGAATATAACTATAAATCCGATGCCATCAGCCGGAACCCTGGCAGGTGTATCAAGTGTTTGTGTGGGTGCCACGACTTTGCTGACTGATGTGGTAACCGGTGGTGTATGGAGCAGTACCAATAGCAATGCAACTGTAACTGGTGGTGTGGTGAATGGAATTATTGCAGGTGCAGATACCATAAGGTATACTGTAGTGAACGGATGTGGAACAGCTATTGCCTCGAAGCCAATAGTTATCAATCCGCTGCCTGTGGCAGGTGCGATTACCGGCGCATCTTCGGTATGTGTTTCCGCAACAACCGGGCTTATAAATTCTGTTACTGGTGGCTTATGGAGTGTAACTAATGCCAATGCATCTGTTTTGGCAGGAGTGGTAACAGGAGTTTCGGCAGGAACGGATACCATTAAATATACGGTTTCCAATTCGTGCGGATCGGTAGTGGCGGTGAAAACAGTGAGCATAAACCCTTTACCAATGGCAGGCACGATAAGCGGGCTGACAACAGTATGTACCGGATCGTCAATTACCCTGACAGAGAGTATACCCGGCGGCACATGGAGCGCCAGCAATGCACATGCAAGCATATCAGGTGGCGTTGTTACAGGTAATTCAGCAGGTGTGGATACCCTACGCTATACAAATACAAATAGCTGCGGAACTGCAACCGCGACTAAAGTGGTTACTATTAATTCTTTGCCTGTGGCCGGAACAATAGCCGGCAGCAGCAATGTATGTGTATCGGCAACGATAACTTTAACTGATGCCGAGCCAGGTGGCATATGGGGCCATAGCAACAGCAATACAACTGTGGCAGGAGGGGTAGTGACGGGAGCAACTGCAGGTGTGGATACCATCAGCTATTCGGTTACCAATATTTGCGGCACACTTGCTGCTACCCAGGTGGTTACTGTTAATCCATTGCCAGAGGCGGGTACTTTAACCGGGCCTGATGCCTTGTGTATGGATTCGGTAATGGCCCTGTCAGCCTCAGTTGCAGGTGGCGTATGGAGTTCGGCAAATGGTAATGCCTCAGTTTTGGGAGGTGTGGTAACCGGTATAACTACAGGAACTGATACTATTAAATATGCTGTTACCAACAGTTGCGGCGTGGCAACAGCGATAAAACTGATTACAATCAATTTATTGCCGGATGCTGGTACAATCGTAGGTCCTACAGAAGTATGTGTTGGTAGCAATATTCTTTTGAATGATGCCACAGCAGGTGGCATCTGGACGAGCAGTAATGGTGATGCAACAGTTTCTGGTGGCAATGTGACGGGTGTGAGTACAGGAACAACCACAATCACTTATGCTGTAACGAATATGTGCGGTACTACTTTCACCTCTCATGTCGTGAATATTAATACAACACCCTCGTCAGGCATTATTACTGGACCATCGGGTTTATGCCCGGATTCGGCAATAATATTAACAGAAACTGTAAGCGGAGGAATATGGAGCAGTCAGAATTCGCTGGCAAGTGTTGATGCAACAGGAAAAGTAACCGGTATCGGCAGCGGGCTGGATTCCATTATTTATTCTGTTACCAATATGTGCGGCACGACTTCAACTACTTTCCCGATAACCATATTGTCGGCCGATTCCTGTGCGACTGAGGGGGTTAAAAATAGCACTTTAATCAAGCCTGAATTACAGGTTTATCCGAATCCCAATGAGGGTACGTTTACTGTGCAGCTTACATCTGTAATCAATGAACAGATAAGGATTGCAGTTACAAATGTGGCCGGAGAAAAGGTTATGGAGCTGATGACTGTAACCAATAAACAGACAGAAATAACACTAGACCAACCTGCAGGGGTTTATTTCATAAGCGCCATTTCCGCACAAAGCAGCTATAAGATAAAAGTTGTTGTGGAATAAAGGATAAGACTGAATTTTCTTTTGATGCCTTTATGTTTGGGAATTTGGGGTTTGGAATTTGGGATTTGGAATTCAATGTCTTTTAGTTAAGGATTTTCAGAATTTCCAAACCTACATTCGACCACCTCCAGGGTCGGGGTTTATATATGCTTACCGGTGGTTTCACCACCGGCTATTCACATTAATGCCCTATCGGGCTTTCTTAACTAAACGACATTGGATTTGGAATCAGGAATTAGGGGTTTTTACAGGTGGTTTAATTATTGTATTTCCTGATAGGCGCGATTGAGACGCATTCAATGCTCTCTACATATTTCTGAATTTTTTTGCGTTATAGATATCCACAGTTGAATGGTACCCCTACAATTCCTCAGGGCAGGCCAATAGAATGATGTTGTTGAAGCGTGCTATGGCCACTGAAGCAACATAGTGATTCGGAAGTCTGGACAAAAAAATATTTATAACAAATTTCGTCGTGAAGATAGATGCATATCAGGTAATGCACAAAAGATGGGCTTATGGTTCAATACCGGATGCCAAACAGGATGCCTAATGTGATATCCGGCCTGATGGATTTTGAAATGGCAGAGGAGTATGGGTAAATAAACCCGCCGTCTGTTTCGTAATTGATATGTGCATACTGATCGGGAGTGAGGGTGGAGGTGGCGTTGCGGTACCTGATGCCTGCACCTATGTATGAATCAATTGTCAATCCACGCACCAGTGTATGTATGACCCCATATTTAAGCCGGATACCGGTGATGTACTTGCTTATGGTATAATCGGCCAGATAATGGTTGCCCATAATTATAGAATCAGATTGAGGGTAGGTGTCATGTTTATAGAAGTACTCTGCTGAGATGTATTCCTTCCTTCCGGGATTATCAAAAATATATAGATACCTTTTTGCTTCAGCTTTCGCCATCCAACCATTCCTTCCACCAAAATAGAGCCCGGCAGTGCCTGATAAAGACCACAAGTGTGCTATTCTTCTTTCGATACCCAGCCTGAATGATCCGCCATTACTTACATCAATGAGTGATAGCGGCTCTATGAAAACAAAATTTGCCGGTGCATGTGTTGTTGAAGAGTCGGTTTTTATAAGTGTAATAGTACCGGAAGGAATAGAACCATTCCGGAAGGTGCCTTTTGTTTTTAACTTCCCTTTTCTGTTGTAGTAGGCGCCTTGTCCATTTTTTTCTCCGTTTTCCCAGTTTCCTTTATAAACGGCATAGCCCATAGTATGTTCCATTATTCTGTGGCCACCAGAATAAAATTCTCCGTAGCCACTTCTTTTTCCATCTTTAAAGTTTCCGATATATACATCTCCATTAGCGAGCGAATCTGTGCCAATGCCTTCCAACTTATTATTAAACCACCCACCGCTGTATATTTCACCATTGGCCCACCAATAAGTGCCCTGGCCGGTGCGGTAGCCATGATTGAAGTCGCCGATATACTTATCGCCATTTTCCCAGGTAAATGTGCCTTTCCCATTGCGTTCGTCTTTGACCCAATCACCTTCATATTTTTTACCTTCGGCCCAGTAAAATGTGCCATAACCGTTTCGCTTATCATTTTTCCATTCACCATTATAGCTGTTGCCATTGGAATAGAGGATCATTCCTTTTCCGCTTCTTTCTTCGTTTACAATATCACCTTCGTACTGTGCGCTGTCGTAATTCTGCGAAGTGTACCCATCGGCTATACACAGCACTGCATGGTTGTTACGCAGAATCATTTCAGCTGCTTCATGCTTGTTTCTGATGGCATAATACAAGGCTGAATGCCTGGTGTCGTAGTAGGTGGCTACGGTGTTTACATTTAAATGATTGTTGAGGCAGAGCCTAAACAAGTCAGTATCGCCCTGGAAGGCGGCCTCGTGCAATAATGACCAGTGATGTTTGTCGAAGGCATGAATGTCGGCACCGGATTTTAAAAGATTTTTCAGTGTGGAGATGTCAACCGGGGACTGTTTAGTTAGCTCGGCTATAAAGAGTGTTGTAGCAATTTCGGGGGTTAATTGCACTGAGTTGGCCGATATTGCTTTAACTGGGTCATTGTTGTCATCTTTCATTATTTTCTGTGCAGTCATTGAGAATGGCAGCAGCAGAAATACAATAAAACAACTATAATAAAACGACCGATTCATAATTACCCAAGAGATGATCAATGATTTTACAATATCATAATTCGTGCCAAACTTTTCCTGAAACTAAAATTGGTACTATTTTTTTGAATTGTATCTGGGTAAAACACAAAAGAGGCGTAAGCGCCTCTTTTGTGTTTGGAAAAGTATGGAACATTATTAATGCTGCATCAGTAACTGAATTTTATTGGTGTAGTTGATGCTGGCGGATTTTACTGTGATAATATAAGATCCGGCCGGTAATGAGGACAGATCAATATGGCTTGTTCCAGTGCCTGCAGTGAGGTTCAGTGTGTTGTGGTAAACCTGCCGGCCCAACTGATCGAAAATTAATACTTCGCCTGTTTCGGTTGTGGCTTGTTTCCACTGCAGGTTAAGGATACCATCGGTAGGGTTGGGGTAAACCTGAATAGCAGATGTTGTGGAGTTAACGTTAGTAACGCTTACATAAACAGGAGTGATGGTTTTGGAGATAGTATGCTGAACAAAATTAATGTTGTTCATAGTATCTCTGGCAACAGTAAGACTTATACCTGCATAGGGTGTAGTAGCATAGTTGAGCGCCTCAGGGAATATAGTATAGGTCTGGCCCACAACCAGATTACTGAATGAGTAGTGGCCAGTAGAATTGGTAATAGCCTGCTGCAATATAGTGCCTGTAGCATTCTTGCAGTAGATAAGTAAACCAACAGCAGGGCCACCGCCCGAAGTGCCTTTATTGGCACCTGTAGTAACATCGCCGGCAATAAAGCCAGGGCCTGTGGTAACGGTGCCATAACCCATAGTGATATCGGTGCCATCATCAGCTCCGCCAGAATGATAGAATGCGCTGGCATCGTGCCAGTAGTAGTTATTGATATGATAGGTAGGCTGGTAGCCTGTAGATGAAAATGTAGCAGGAATATAGGCAGCCTTTACACGATAGGAATCGGTTGGTTCACCAAGGAACTGGTAATAAACACTGGAACTGCTGGCCGTAGTAGTAATGGAATCGATGGCAGTCAGCAGATGTGTAGAAGTGTTGTAATTGATGAGCCAAATTTTAAGTACACTGGTAGTATCTACAGCAGTGCCTGTAAAATTGATATGACCGGAAATTCTGTTTGGGGCAGTAATTGTAACGGTATAAGTGGCATAAGTAATTGTTCCACCACATGAAACTCCATAAGAAATTGTAACGGTGCCAGCTGAAACGCCGGTTACAACACCCGTAGTAGCGCCAACGGTAGCTATTGCAGTGTTGCTGCTGCTCCATGTGCCGCCGCTAACGCTATCAGTAAGTGTAATGGTAGAGCCGGCGGTCACAGTAGCAGGGCCGGAAATAGAACCAGCGCCACCTGAACATAAAACAGTGATATTGCAATATCCGTTTCCGGTCTGGTATCCACCGGTATTGGTGATAGAAGTTACGATACCTGCGCCAGGGCCTGCAGTGCAAGTAGTGCCGGTTACCGGATAGGAAGAACCGCCACATGCACTGCCTGCATAAGCGCCGCCGCCGCCATAATAGCCGCCACCGCCACCGCCACCCCAGAAGGAAGAAGACCCATTGCCACCACTACCCAGAGACCCGGCAGTAGCGGTGCCACCCGTAGTGCCAGCAGCCCCACCAGCTGTTTGCGTACCAGGGCCACCGCAATTTGCCAGTGAGTAGGTACCACAAGCCAATCCGGTACCACCAGTTGCGCCACCACCATCGCCACCATTCTCACCACAATCGTAAGCGCTACCGCCACCGCCGGCTCCAACAATAAGCCTAGAAGTTAATGACCCGGCTGTAGTGCGTATATCGGTTGCACCGCCACCACCTGAGCCACCGCAACCGCCATAGAAGCTGCTGCCGGTACCGCCATTTTCGCCACCGCCACTGCTTAATCCGGCTGCACCACCAGTGCCACAAGTACTAGGAGCGGGCTGCTGGCCAATATAAATATATAATACTTGCCCGGGGGTTACAGCCACGTTGGCCTGAACACGGCCGCCCAATCCGCCGGAATAAGTCAAAGAGTAGAAATTACCGCCTTGCGCACCTGCAAGATCGACGCTGATAATACTGGCTCCGGCAGGGACCGTATATGTTTGTACAGAACCTGTGTAGGTAAATGAAGTTGTTTGCGCATTTAAGCCAAAGCTTAAACCTGAGAGCAACGCAACGATTGGGATAAGTAGATTTTTTTTCATAAAATTTGATCGGAGATTTAGTAATTGATA
>CAIVEH010000169.1 GCA_903904855.1 uncultured Bacteroidota bacterium
GTTTTCTTTTTATAAATAGTGGATCGGGAGTTGATACTAATTTGTTTGAGATAATAAATGATACTTTAGTGATCAGAAACCAATCTGATAAACATGTTTTGCTTGTTTTGAAAAAAGCCAATTAATTAAATGGGGTTATATTTTTAGATATACCCCCATTTAGTTATTACATTTCTATCGACTTGGCAATAGGTTTACCCGCGAGGTATTGTTTCCAGGGTTCCCAGTAGTGGCTGTGCCAGCCTTTTCTATGCCATCTGCATATAACTCCTATTTAGTCGTTACTGCGTACCACTCCCTTTACCACTACCAGCGTCCCCGCCATTTTATCGTGCAGGGTTTGATTGCGCTCATCCCACAGCATCATGAAATAACCGAAGAAAATGATTATAGTCGACACCAGTTTGCCGAAGTGTCTGCCGGTTGCCTTGCCAAAAGAAATACGCTGCCCATCAAGGTCTGTGACTTTCAGTCCCAAAGCCATTTTGCCAATAGTAGCCTGCGAGTTGCTGGACTCCATAAGTGCAAAATATAGCCATCCTATAAGAGTCGTGGATATCTGGTAGGTCCATCCGCCCCCGCTAACAGGATTATGGTGTATCATAGCAGTAAAAATATCCTCCCCGCCTATTATTGTTTTGAGGATCAGATCCGGGATAATGAGGATCACTCCGTCGATCAATGCTGCGCCGAACCTTTGCCAGAATCCGCCATAAACTACCCTTGGTTGGGTATCAAATATCGATATTTCTTCGCCTTCTATATGCATATTTGTGTTTTTATAAATACTAAATTAGCTAAGTATTTCATAATACCTATAGGCGCAATAAAAAATGGCCCCGGAAAGGGCCATTCAATTCATCAGCGGGCAAATTAAGCAGCTTCTTCATGCTCATCGGTTACTTCTTCAGTTTCTTCATCAGATATCTCTTCTGTCTCTTCGTCAGATGATTCTTCTGTTTCTTCCTCTGTTGTTTCTTCGCTTTGTTCTGTTTCGTGTTCAGCTACATGCTCGGCTTCTTCATGATGTGATGAAGTGATGCTTTCGGTTAACTGGTCTTCTGAAAATGTGTTTTCCATGATCTTTGTTTTTTAGATGATTAAGATATGAAGCAATTTATGGGGCAATGAGTATTGGAAAAACATACTAAAGAAGACTTAATGGCATGATAACGATAACAGAAAATACAAATAATACAACGGTAACGTTGTTTTCATTTTACTTATGATAATTATACCTTTGCAACAATGAATGTGGAAGAAATCAGGGAGTATGCTATTTCCAAGCCCGATGTGGAAGAGAGTTTTCCTTTTGGCCCGGAAACGCTCGTGTTCAAGATAGCTGGTAAGGTTTTCCTGCTTATGGGGTTGGAACACGACCCACTTCAATTCAATGTAAAATGCGATCCCGAGCGGGCAATAGAGCTGCGCGATGAATATGAATGCATCATACCCGGCTACCACATGAATAAGAAACACTGGAACAGCGTAATAGTAGATGGTACACTGACCAGCAAGAAACTGAAAGAACAAATTGACCACTCCTATGACCTCGTAAAACCTAAGGCCAAACGCAAATAGTCGTTAGTAGATAGTAAAAAGTAAAAGATCTTTTTTGATGATAAAATATATACTCGTGTTATTGTCTGTGCTATCCATTGTTCCTGCTCCGGCGCAGTCTTTGATACCTTTCGCGTTCCTTACGGAAGATGATAATAAGTTGATCAGGGAGAACGACTCCGTTAAATTCTACGAGGCCTCGGGTGGCGATTCTTCTTATATGGTGAGCCTGAATGAAGAAGCCTCCTACTACAAGCTGCTCAACAAAGAACATAAGGTAATAGCCGAAGGCGCATACATAGTGGAAGGAGATAAATACCTGCAGGATGGCAAATGGATAGAACGCTACGAAACAGGTAAGATAAAGAAGGAAGGCTATTTTCACAGAAATGACCCCATTGGTACCTGGCAGGAGTTTTATCCGAACGGCAAGCTGAAGATCGTTTCCAATTACGGTGCCATTAACGATTTTAACGAGATACGCACCTGTCTCAGCGGCACCTACCAGGAGTACTACCCGAGTGGCAAATTAAAGGTAAATGGTTTTTACAGTGGTAAGATCGTAACGAAAACGGACACCATCATTCTTACCGATCCGGTAACAGACCAGAAGGTAATAAAGACCCCGCAGCATACAGCGCTGGAGCCTCAGAAAGCCGGGCATTGGGAATACTACACCGAAACAGGGGAACTGGATAAAAAGGAAGATTTCTAATAACCTTCCTTTTTATCCCATTATACTGAGGATGTTCTTAATGTCCTTCCAGTTAGCGCCTAATTTTGTTTGTATCTCTTCCAGTAGCGCTTTGTCCTTAGTGATCTCTTCTATTAGTTCTTCTTTGGTATGATGAGGGTATTTTTCTGATAATTCCTTGCTTACTTCAGGCCATTTTTTAAGTAATTCGCTTTGATTGGATATTCCGCGTAAAGTGACCCCTCTTTTCCTCGCCAAACTGACCCACCATAGTTAATCCCAAAAATGAGTGCGTTATTTAGTTGTTTCACTGTTA
>CAIVEH010000170.1 GCA_903904855.1 uncultured Bacteroidota bacterium
CTTTGCGGCTTTACGTGAAACTATCATTGCACAATTTTACACAGCGAGTAGTATAACCAGGAATCTAGCTTTTGTTTAATAACTGCGAAATTCTCATATTAGCGCCTTATATAACACAAATCCTTAGTGTAAATTGTGTTTAAACTTTGTGACACTTGTGGTAAACTTTCACACCATAAGGTATATGGTATATAAATTCATGAAAATCCTTTAATCCAAATAATCATGGTTCAGACATATTGCACACTCACCCCCCCAAATGCGCAATTCCCAAAACCTAAATATTTGAAAATCAAGCAAAATGTGTGCAAAAATATTTTTTTCGCCAGTGTGCAATTCTAAATTCTGGCCATTCCTTAATTCCTTAAATTCCGGTTCAGACATTTTGCTTGCCATTATACTTTAGCTGCGTAATTTTGTAAAAAAATATTCTTATGACTTCAAAAGTTGTGTACATCGGCGACCTCAGAACAACCGCCACCCATCTGCGTTCCGGCAGCAGCATTGAAACCGATGCCCCGGCCGACAACCATGGCAAAGCCGAGCGCTTCTCTCCCACCGATCTCGTTGCCACAGCATTGGCTTCTTGTATCGTTACCACTATTGGCATTATTGCCCCGTCCATCAATATTACCGGCGCAGTTTGCGATGTGGAGAAAATTATGGTTTCCGATCCCCGGCGCATAGGCGAGATAGTTATCAATATCTCATTTCCACAAAGCGGCCCTTATACCGACCAGGAAAAAAGCCGCCTTGTGCATATAGCCTCCACTTGCCCCGTTCATCAGTCCCTGCGCCCAGATTGCAAACGTACTATTAACTTCATCTGGCCTGAATAATAGCTAATAGTGGCCTGTATATATATCAGTGGGGCTTCAAACAGCGAAAATTCCGTAAAACTTACACGTTAATCAGCCAGTTATTTCTTTTTTAACAAAAAATATTTTAGTTTGGCATAGTTTTAGATCAAACAATTTTATGAAAAAGCAAATTCTCATTATCGCACTCTTGTTAGGCGGCTTTACGCTTCCTACCTACGCCCAGGTCGAAGTTGGCGTGAATCTTCATATGCAGCCCGTTTGGGGCCCTGTAGGCTACGACCATGCCGAATATTACTACATTCCCGATATAGATGTGTACTACAATATTCCCCGTCGGGAGTATACCTGGAATGAAGGCGGACGCTGGATTACAGATATCATGTTACCAGAACGGTATGCAACATACGATCTGTACCATGCCTACAAAGTAGTACTTAACGAGCCAAATCCATGGTTCCATCACGACCGTTATCACAGGCAATATATAGGCTTCCGTGGCCGTCACGATCAGGAAATTATCCGCGACAGCCGCGATTCAAGGTATTATATGAATCCCGGCCATCCCGAACACAGAACATATATGCATGATCACAGAGATCAGCCACGCGACCATGGCCGCGATTGGGAAATTCACAGAGATAACCAACGTCAGGATGAACACCGCGAAATCCGCCGCGATGACCGCCAGGATAACAGGCGCGATGAGCATCGTGACAATAAGCGCGATGAACACCGCGATGATCGTAAGGATCGGGGAGACAGGCATTAATTCATAATTAAATAAATAATAAAGGCAGGCACTGATATTGCCTGCCTTTATTATTTATTTACAGCCCGTATTATGATAACAACTGCTCCAGTTCCAGAAATCCTTCCGATGGATTCAGGTTCTCCCAAAGCATTCGATAAATATATGTAGCTATCGGTATTTCAATTGCAAACTGTTTCGAAATAGCCTGCATACCTCTGGATGCATAATAACCTTCGGCCACCATATTCATCTCCAGCATTGTAGCTTTTACGGTATACCCCTTCCCTATCATCGTACCGAAAGTTCTGTTCCTGCTGTGCAGCGAATAGCAGGTAACCAGTAGGTCGCCCAGGTAGGCGCTTGTATGAAAATCCGGCTGCTCATTCGATGGATGTACTTTATCAAAGTGTGCCTTGAGAAAATGATACATCTCCCGGTAGCAATTGGTGATATATACACTCAGAAAGTTATCGCCATAATCCAGCGCTCTGGCTATACCGGCGCCTATGGCATATATATTCTTCAGCACCGCTGCAAACTGCGCCCCCCATATATCATGGTTGCAGGAAGTATGGATATAGGTGTTGCCGAATACTATGGCTACTGCATGAGCCAGCTCGTCATCAAGCCCCGAAAACGTAAGATAAGAAAGCCGTTCCTCAGCCACTTCTTCTGCATGGCACGGTCCCATAATAGAAACATATTTTTCCAGCGGGAAATTCAGCCTTTCAGTCAGATAATCATTCAGCAGCAGTAACGCATCCGGTAGTATCCCCTTGATAGCTGAAATGATATTTTTGTCCTTCCACAGGCCAGGTTCCACCTGCTCAATCACCCCCTGTGCATATGCCGATGGTACCGCAATAATCACAGTATCGCAATTATTCAGTACAAAAGTAAGATCGTTTGTAGGCAGAATAGTTTCTGGTATAAAGTGTACCGAAGTAAGATAATGAGGATTATGGTGTCTTTGCTTCAGGAAGTTTACCGCTTCCTGGTTGCGCACCCACCAGTGTATTTTCAGTCCGTTGTCGGTCAATATTTTTGCAAGGGCAGTACCCCAGCTGCCGTTACCTATTATCCCGATCTGTCCCAGATGTTTTTCCAATTCCAATAGTTAAAGATCCAACCCTGCATTGCAGGGATATTCAAACAAAAGCAAAGACTTAATCCCTGAGTATATCTCTTGATATTACCAGCTTCTGTATCTCCGAAGTGCCCTCGCCTATGGTACATAATTTACTGTCTCTGTAGTATTTCTCTACCGGAAAATCCTTGGTATAGCCATAACCACCGAAAATCTGCACTGCATCTGTCGATACACGCACAGCAACTTCCGATGCATAGTACTTGGCCATAGCCGATTCCTTGGTCATCTTTAAGCCCTTGTTCTTAAGGTCAGCAGCCTGGTATATCAGCAGTTCACTGGCCTCAATCTGTGTTGCCATATCTGCCAGCTTAAAAGCTATCGCCTGGAAATTGGATATCGGCTGATCAAACTGATGGCGCTCTTTCGAGTATTTCAGCGAAGCATCATAGGCACCTTTTGCAATACCCAGTGCAAGAGCTGCAATCGATATCCTGCCACCATCAAGCACCTTCATTGCCTGGTGAAAACCATTACCCACCGGCCCCATTCTCTGGCTGTCCGATATCCGGCAATTATCAAAAATCAACTCAGCAGTTTCACTGGCGCGCATCCCAAGTTTATTCTCCTTCTTACCAGCCCTGAAACCAGGCGTACCGCGCTCAATGATAAAGGCAGTACTGTTATTCTTGGCACGACGCTCTCCTGTTCGGGCCAATACTACAGCCACGTTTCCGCTGATGCCATGTGTTATCCAGTTTTTAGTACCATTAAGCACCCATTCATCCCCTTCCTTAACAGCAGTGCAATTCATGTTGCCGCTGTCGCTGCCGGTATTGGCCTCTGTAAGTCCCCATGCTCCCAGCCATTCACCGGTTGCCAGTTTGGTAAGATATTTTTTCTTCTGCTCTTCATTGCCAAAGTACATAATATGCCCCGTGCACAACGAATTATGCGCAGCAACCGAAAGACCAATTGATCCGCACACTTTAGCGAGCTCACTCACCACCGTAACATACTCAAAATACGATAAACCAGAACCACCATATTCCACAGGAACCAATACACCCATCAGGCCCAGTTCCCCCATTTTATGAAACAGATCAACAGGAAATTTCTGAGTCTCATCCCATTCCATCATATCCGGACGGATATGCTTATTGGCAAAATCACGTATCATTTCAGCAATGGAGCCTTGCGCATCAGTATGACTAAAATTCATATTATCAGAGGACTATATTAAGCCACAATTTTACAACTTTTTTTTGAAGAGAACTAAAAGGGTTTTTATTAATTACCCAATCAAAAGTTCAGCATATTATACGAAACCTATTTGGGGTTATATATTACAAGGTGTTTTTTTAATATTTTATAAGTTTCCAATGAGAAACTTCCCAGGCTTTTTATTTCATCTATATTCTTGAAATGACCATACTTTTTACGGTAAGCTACAATCCTTCCGGCAGTTACCGGACCAATCCCATTAAATCGCACCAGTGTTGCCGAATCTGCCGTATTAAGATCCACAATATCATTCATTGGCACAGGGTTCTTATCCATTACATCCTGAAAATCTTTATGCTCCACAAAGGTCGAATCATCAGTCCTTTCCGGCTGACTGCGTTTAAATTTTCCCCAGGCAGTTACCAATTTTTGCTCGTTCACCATATCCTTATCTGCTGGCTTCCAGTAGGACAAAGACAGCCGGATAACAATAAGTATAATAAGCAATGCAACCAGGCTGATCATAGCTACCCTGCCCGACCGGGAAAAAGTGATATAGGATTTTAGTGCCTGTTTCATTTATATGCTAAATTAGAAAAAATACACAATTTTTTCTCAAAGGTTAATATGTGAATTATCTTTCACCCCACCTCGTCGTACTAACTTTTTGGCAGTAGTTTCTCTTTTGTTTAAGATTGACATTAAACGAAAAGCCCAAATCACACTTTAATTAATTTCCAACACCAGCTTATTGTACTATAATTTTAAGGAAATCATCACTTATCAAATTCGCTTGCTCATTAATTCTCAAAATCCAGATTCCTGCAATCATTACCTTTGCACCAAATTCAGTAACCAATGGCTGATACCCAAAATTCCGGTTTCGATACTGTCTGCCTGCATGGCGGACACACACCCGAAAGCAACCGTGCACACCTCACTCCAATTTATGCATCAAGTACCTATACTTTCGACAGCGCAGAACAGGCGATATCCATGTTCAAAGGCGAAGAGAAGGGCTATATTTATGGCCGCTGGGGCAACCCTACTATCAGCGAGGCTGAAGAAAAGATAGCACTTTTGGAGGCATACGGGATAAAGGATAACGACGGCCTGCCGCTGCAGCTCAAGGCCATTCTTCATGCATCGGGTATGGCAGCTATCTGCACCATGCTGCTGGGCAATATAAAAGCCGGGCAGAAGATTATAACACACTACTCGCTTTATGGCGGCACCCACGAACTGGTTGAGAAAATACTGCCCGACATGGGTATCGGTTATGTGTTAGTAGACTTTCATGACCCGGCCAAAGTAGAAGCCGCAGTGAAAGCAGACAGCAGCATAGCCCTGATGCATATAGAAACCCCTGCCAACCCTACCCTGCAATGCCTGGACCTTGAGGCGCTGAGCGCACTGGGCAAACGGTATGGCCTTGTGGTGTGCGTGGATAATACTTTTGCCACTCCCTACCTGCAGCAGCCATTCAGGTATGATGTAGATTATGTAATGCACAGTACAACCAAATTCCTTAATGGGCATGGAACTGCCATAGGAGGTATACTTATTGGTCGCGACCTTGTGAAGATGAACAAAAGCCTCACCAAGATGCACCGCCTGCTGGGCGGCAACAGCAATGCCTTCGATGCCTTCCTGCTCACCAACGGGCTGCGCACCTTTGGGCTGCGCATGGAGCGGCACTGCAGCAATGCACTGAAGGTGGCCGAATACCTGGAGCAGCACCCGATGGTGGCTCATGTTAACTACCTTGGCCTGGCCAGCCACCCCGATGCTGCGGTAGCGAAGAAACAGATGAAGCACCCCGGAGCAATGCTCAGCTTCGAACTGAAAGGTGGTTTCGAAGCTGGTATACAGTTTATCGACAACCTGAAATTGTGCACCAGCGCAGTATCTCTGGGCACCTGTGATACGCTGATCAGCCATCCGGCATCTACTACGCATGTAGGGGTACCGAGGGAAGAACGCATTACCTTTGGTATCACCGATGGGTTGATAAGGATGAGTGTAGGGATAGAGAATGTGGAGGACATTATTAAGGATCTGGAAGGGGCATTAAAATCCCCATAATCCGCCACGGCGGAGCTTCACGGATGGATATGGGTTCAGCTTCAGGACTTTGATCTTATTTTATTGAGCAACTAAATTCATAAATATATGAGAGCGATACTGATAACTATTTTGACGCTGATAGCATCGATACCGGCTATTGCGCAGGATTGTGCTTGCCCTGCAGGGGTGAACAATGATAATGATGATAAAGCAAACAGGGTGTTCCGGTTCGGGAATGGCAAGGAGCTGGGCTTATGTGGCTACAACTCTGCCGATGGAGACTCGTCCTATACAAAGTTTAGTTTGTTTGAGTGTGGCAGCAATAAGGTCGTTGAGGTATGGGATGTAACCAAAACCTGCCAGGCTCTGCTGGTGAAAGATGAACTGTTGGTGAAGGAGTTTTATGGCTTGCCAATCGGGCAGAATTTCAGCACGCTGTGGCGGCCATTTCTGATACATAAGTTCAGCTACAAAAACGGGGCTGTGCAAGAGGACGAGTATTTCCGTAAAGACCCGGATAAGTACAGTAAAGAGCAGATGGCACAAGTGTTTGCTGAATACAAAAAGCTACCTGAAGGCGGCAAGCAGAACATGATGCATGTAGCCAATATGCTTTTCTGGGCCAGCTTCTGTGGAAACAAAGAGGCAGAGGCTGACCTTAAATCCATGCCTGAAAAGTTCGGACCGTTTGAAGGAGTAATTGGAGAAGAGTGGACCGGGATTTATGGTATTTACCAGAAGTGGAAGGGGATGAATGGTGGGAAGTGAGCCGCTATTACAAACCTATATTCTGATTAGAGTTTTTGATTGTTAATGTTCAATAATTATTATGCAACTTTGCATGATAATATTAAACACTATGACTAATAAATGAAAGAGAAGAATTTTTAGTGATCCTGGAAAATAAGTGAAAGAAACTATCCAAAGATCCGGTTGCAGCCAGGAAATTTCTGGTTGAAGCAGGTATTTACACACCAAAAGGGAACCTTAGAAAACCTTACCGTAATTTATGTATTCCATAAGACCCGGCCTGATTCTGAGCTTTCATGGCTACAATAAATCTATTGCAGAAAAAGTACTTACTTGCTAAAGACTTTGGATGATAAATATCATTCGGTTTGGTTATGAATATTTTTCTAAAATAAACAGGCAAACCTTTCTTAATTTCGCTCAATTAATAACTAACGCTGAATTTATTGACAAAGCCAGATAGCAGGGCCCCCTTTAGGGGTCAGGGATATAAAATCGACATCCATACCCATATCATGCCGGAGCATGTACCCAACTGGTTTCAGAAGTTCGGGTATGGGGAGTTTATTCACCTGGAACACCACAAACCCTGCTGTGCAAGGATGATCAAGGGTGACAAGGTGTTCAGGGAGATAGAGCAAAACTGCTGGGACCCGGCTGCGCGCACCAAAGAAATGGATATGACAGAGGTGAGTACCCAGGTATTGAGTACCATCCCGGTTCTGTTTAACTATTTTGCCAAACCCGAACATGCGCTGGAGACCTCCCGTTTCTTCAACGACCATATAGCCCAGTGTGTCGACCACCACCCTACCCGCTTCATAGGCATAGGCACCGTACCTATGCAGGATGTGGATACAGCCATAAAAGAGATGGAGCGCTGTGTAACAGAACTGAAAATGCCCGGCCTCGAAATAGGCTCCAACATAAACAACCGCAACCTGAGTGACCCTTATTTTGCGCCCTTCTGGGAGGCGGCCGAGCAACTGGATTGCAGCATATTTGTGCACCCCTGGGAGATGATGGGCGAGAATGATATGGCCCGTTACTGGCTGCCCTGGCTCGTAGGTATGCCAGCCGAGACGAGTCGGGCTATTTGCTCCATGATCTTTGGTGGGGTGTTTGAAAAATACCCGAAATTGAGAGTGGCATTTGCGCATGGTGGAGGCAGTTTCCCGCTCACCATTGGCCGCATAGAGCATGGCTTTAATGTTCGCCCTGACCTGTGCGCTATTGACAACCCAGTTAACCCAAGAGACTATATCGGCAGGTTCTGGATTGATGCTCTGGTACACGACCCCAAGGCACTCGACTTTGTAATCGACATCATGGGCCATGATCATATCTGTATGGGCAGCGATTATCCTTTCCCATTGGGTGAACATCATCCCGGCAAGCTGATTGAAAGTATGGGTTATCCGGCTGAGCTTAAGGATAAATTGCTTTATAAAAATGCAATGGATTGGCTGGGCAGGACATTATTATAATATCACATCATTTAGATTTGTCAACTTTTTAAAAGTTGACAAATCTTCTTTAATAATAAACAGCTATTATTTACTTTTATAACATCCAATATCCATTGGATTACCCCAACCTGTACCTTCCAGGTCGGTAATGGCACTTAATACATTTATTCCAGTTCCGGAAGCCGGTGAGTTAGTTGGAATGTGAAAATCGCCCTTGGCGGTATTTTTAAATAGTGGATCCTGGTTTAAGATGCTGGTAGATAAGTGTTGAATAAATGGCTCTCTCACTTTACCCATTTTCATGAGGCAATTGTCAGTTATCAGGTGGGCAACTGTCCCTCCAGGGCTGCCGGTAGTATCAAAAACCACCTCACTATCCAGCGATCCATACACAATACAGTTGCGCATCGTTGCATTCAGGTTGGAAAAATAAACCGGGTGGCCGCTCACACCATCCCAGTAATAGTCCAGAATAGCCAAAGTTCCGGCGGCAGCATGAGATACTGCAGCTGTGCCATAATTGGCAAATGTGCAATTCGTGAATGAATCATTTCCGCCTAGTATTATAGCCAGCGCTTGCTGACCTGTTGTATGTATAAGGCAGTTGGTCGCTGATATAGATCCGTTAAATGAATAGATACCATAGCCGTAAGAATTTTCAATAATACAGTTGTTTAAAATCAGTTGCGGACTTAAGGGATCATAACTGGTATCAGATGCAAGCCATATGGCCGCCGCTACCCCTAGCGATCCGTTGCCACAATTCTTAATAATGTTTTTATTAAGCTTACTTCCCTTGCTTTGCCTGTCGAAATAAAGCCCGCCCCACTCACCTGGGTAACCTATATAACCAAAGTAAGCTCTGTCAAGGCGATCACCCTGAAAGATTACGCTGTCACCACTATTGCCTGTAGTACCAGACGAAAGTTTTCCGAAAACAGTAATGTTAGCTGTCTGGTGCATATATATCCTACAGCCCAGAGGAATAGTTAATTTTACACCTGGATTTATCTGCAGCCCTCTCGGTTTAGAGGTATCTCCAGTCCAAATAATAACATACGGAAGTGTGGTGGTCCAGGTATCGTCATTTTTCAAAGCGCTATCTATAATGTAATGTGCATTCTGCCCAAATGCTGTAAAAGGAACTGTAAAAGTCTTACCATTCATAGTGGCAACTAATGCATCAGTAATCAAAAACGGAGAGGTAGCGCTTGTCGGGTCAATATTTACTGTTGCAAAAACATATATACTGTCGTGGGGCGCTATTTTTATATTACCTGCTGTGTTCCCCACTTTACCATCTACATTCAGGTGAAAATAGGATGCTGCACCATTCAGCAATACAATAGAACTGATTACTACTGCTTCACTTTGCGGATTATAAATCAGTATCTGGTTGGTGAAACTGCCTGCTTTTGTAAATACCGTATCAAACTTCAACGTATCGGTTGAGAAGGTAATAATGCCCCCGTTGGTTAGGGTATTTACCTTCTTGCAGGATACACCTAGGAATATTGTTGCTACTACTACTGCCAGTACGAATATCTGATTGTTTTTACCCCTCATAATGTTTCTTCCCTGTAAAATTAAGGAAGTGATTGGATAACGGAGTAAATAAAGAAAATATTGCTGTTCTTGCACCTCACTGAGGAAATGGATGGCGTTACATTTTCTCAAAGAAGGAAAAATCCCTGCACATTGCCTGTTTCAATAGTACTTTTGCAAAGGCACCAGAACCAAAATGGTAAATTTACTTTCGACTGACGACTAACGACTAACGACTAACGACTCAAAAAAATGGCCTGCATTACCCTCCTTTCCGATTTTGGCCTGCAAGAAGCCTCTGTGGCTATTGCTAAGGGGGTTTTAATGCAGCACAATCCTGATCTGACTATAGTTGATATCAGCCATGAGGTAAAGCAATTTTATACTGCCCAGGCCGCTTATTTGCTGTCTGCTGCATGGCACCATTTTCCTTCAGGCACCTGCCATATTTTATTGTTCGATCTTTTTTCAGAGAAAACAGTGAGCGTACTGGTAGCTGAAATGGATGGCCAATATTTTATTTCAGCCGATAGTGGTTTGTTACCTGCTGCTTTACCAACACCTCCTGAAACATGGATATTTAAAGAACTCTCACCGGCAGAAACTTATATTGACTGGCTGCATGCAGCAAGTAAGGTTATAAACCAGTTGCAAGGCTCTGATATGGAAGTTATGAACCTGCAGCCATTTAAGCCAAGGAATGCAAAGCAGAACAGGCCACTAGAAACGGGAGATACTATTAAATGTGATGTAATACACATTGACAGGTATGAAAATGTGGTGCTAAACATAACCCGTGAGCAATTTGAAAGTATTGGTAAAGGGCGACCTTTCCGGCTTGAGTATGTACAGGTTGAAGAGATAACCGAATTAAGTAACACCTATGCCGATGTAAAGCCCGGTCAGAAGTTGTGCAGATTCAACAGCAATGGCTACCTGGAAATATGTGTAAACCGGGGCAATGCTGCCAGCCTCTTCGGACTAAAGCTGGGAGGTATGAAAAACGAAATTAAAATAACATTCGGATGATAATACGTATAGTACAAATGACATTCAGGGAAGATGCAATTGGTGATTTTAAGGCGCTTTTTGAGGAGCGCAAAACCACGATAAAAGGTTTCCCGGGTTGCACCCACCTGGAACTTTGGCAGGATAGCAACCACCCAAATATCTTTTTTACCTACAGCCACTGGGATGCTGAATCAGATCTGGATCATTACCGCTTCAGTGATTTCTTTAAAGATACCTGGGGGCGGACCAAGTCGCTGTTTAAAGAGAAACCACAGGCATGGAGTGTTAACAGATGCTGATCAGATTTTCCGGAAAATTCCGCAATATTAAACCTACAAACAGGAAAGTATCCTTTGCTGAATATCTTTGAGCTGTTCTGGTGTTAATTTCAATTTAGGCTGATGAAAGTTCAGATCATTAGCTGAGTTGATTGGCAGCAGGTGCATATGGGCATGAGGCACCTCAAGGCCAATTACCGATAACCCGCAACGATCGCAAGGGAATGCCTTCTCTATAGCCCTGGCAATTGGTTTTGCAAAGATCAGCCATTCTGATAGCAATGCATCACTTACATCAAAGAATTTATCTGTTTCCGTTTTAGGTACTACCAGTACATGACCTTCTCTTAACGGAAAAATGTCCAGAAAGGCAAAAAAATGATCGTTCTCAGCTATCTTATAACTTGGGATTTCACCCGCTATGATCCTGGAAAATATTGTTGCCATATCAGATGCTTATACTTTCCACTTTGAACTTCAGCATTCCTCCTGGTGTAGTAACTTCAATAACTTCGCCAATATGTTTACCTAATAAGCCTTTCCCAATTGGTGAAGTAACGCTGATCTTTCCCAGTTTAATATCTGCTTCTCTCTCTGACACCAATTGATATACCATAGTCTTTTTAGTACCGATATTAGTAACCCCAACTTTGCTCAGAACCGACACTTTGCTTACATCAATATCTTTAGCATCAATTACCCTAGCCGACATAAGGGCGGTCTGAAGATGTGCAATTTTAGCTTCATGATGGCCCTGAGCTTCCTTGGCGGCATCATATTCTGCATTTTCTTTCAGGTCACCTTTTTCTCTTGCTTCAGCTATCTGCCTGGCGATTTCGGCACGCCCGGTGGTTTTAAGCATGTTCAGCTCCTCTTTCATTTGCTCCAAAGTCTCTTTCGTCAGGTAGTTTAAATCTGCCATTTTAATTTATTTTTATTACTACAGAAAAAAAATACAACGCCTCTTGTTCAGAAGCGTTGCAATGCAAAAATACAAAAATTTAATTATCGTAATACAAAACTGGTACAAAAAAGAATCAACCCTATTAACGGGTCATCCTTATTGCGATCATATGAACACCATTGGCTGGGCGCTGGGTTGGTCTGAAGGAATAATCAAGTGATACCAATGGAGATTTTGCTCCGCCAAATCTCGTTTGAGCTGTAAGACCAAAAGCCAATCCCTGATACATGGTGGTACTTGTGCTCATATTGCCAATACCATTTTCATAACGATAAGCAGCACGAGCCATAAACATACCTCTGTAACCGTATTCAACTCCGGCGCCCAGATAATCATTATTAAATGAATTGGATGTAAAGTTACCAAATGCAGTAAGCCTGTGCTGTGGAGTTGCATCTTTACTACTCAAATGGTTTTGGTCCAGGTACATATCATAAGCAAGTCCGATATTCAGGTTTGTTGGTAATTCAAATTTATCAGATGGATAATTTGCTGTTACAGCAAATTTCGGGTTGCTCTGAGGCTGATCAGCATTGATAGCAAAACCGGTTCCGCTAAACCTCATATTAGTACCAATATTATGAAGTACAATACCAAAATGAAAGTTGTCTCTCTTTCCGGTTACATATTGGATACCTCCGTCAAATGCCAATCCCAATGCAGAAATATTATTGATCTGCTCAGAAACATACGTGGCAGCTACCCCTGCATTAATATGTGTTGAAAACTGTTTTGAAAAGCCCAACTGAACGTTGAGAAACTGTGGATGATAGGAACCATAACCTTCAGGATTAAAATAATCCGTTGCAGTAATATCTCCAAATCCAACAGACATAATATTCACACCAATAACACCGGCATCACCAAGCTTTTGTGCCACTGCCAGATTATTAATAGATATACCTGTTCCGCTCAGGTAGATACCATGCGAAATTCCTACCTGGAACCCTGAATCATTGGCAAGCCCTGCAATATTAATTTTCAATGCCTCAATTCCATCAGTTGAAGCTGTATTCAGACCGAAACTGCCCGAACTACGAGCCCAGGGATTAATTTGCAATTCTGGTGCTCCAGCTTGTCCAACCCGGTCTTTATTCCCTGCAAAAGCACTGTATGAAATGCCTATAGCAAAAACTGCAACGAAAACTTTAATCGAAAAATTGTTCATAATTTTATTGAATAAGAAATTACTAATATTCGGGGTAGCATAATACTACCCCGAAAAACCAATACTATTAATATGATGTTACATCAAGAGGCCTCATTGCGCCAAACCACTTAATAACAGTTTCACCTATACCTACTGCATTTACATGTATCAGGTACATACCACTGGAAACAGGTAAACCAGCTGTATTTTTTACATCCCAATCTATATAAGGAGTAGATGCGTCGTTCTTTGAAAGGCTGCGAACAAGTGCTCCGTCAAGTGTATAAATATTGATGTATACTTGTGCAGGCAGGTTAATAATTCTTACTTTGGTATCAAACCTGTTTTGCTCATAACCTGAATAACCATAATACGGATTAGGTACAGCAAATATCCTGTTAACCAGACTTCCGGCATTTGGATTATCACCTCTGCTGGTAGGCGCTAAACCCTTCGTACTAAATGTGTAATTAGGATTTGCCATCTGGCCAGCAGCAGCTTTTGGAGCAGGCAATGTTGTAGTATCTACAGCAAGTAATGGTGCATATGGCCTGTTTACACGGAATCTCAACTTGGTTTGTGTTGGTATTAACCCATGACCATTTTTGTTCAATGGCGCCAGTTTAAATCCAAAATTCAAAGTTGGTACGCCTACCCATGCTACATCATTATAGGCAGTTCTAAGGAAGTTTGGAATTTTTGGTGATCCAGATCCTTGTTTAACTAAAGAAACAAATGCACTATCTTTATCATACTGAGTATTTAGGACATAAATAATATGCTTGCCACCATAAATTATTGAATTATCGTAAAAACTCATCTGGTTTGAAGTCGGGTTCCATATCATATCACCACCATTATCATTACCCAGATATGAGTCCTCACCAAACACAATATTCAGGCGCTTACCGGTACTCTGATCAATTGCATAACCAGGGAACCAGGACATACTCTTATTGGTGGAGTTATCATCATAAACTGGGGTATTATATGTTCCGTCAGGAGAAACATTACCAGACCATCCTGCATGTTGCCTTAACTCAAATTTGCTTGCTCCGCCCTGTGCTAATGTTGGATCTTCCTGTTCTTCAATTACTGCACACCTGGTCCAATAAGCAACCGTATCTGTCAATACCAGGTCTATGTCAGGTAAAGTCTTAAAGTTTGCTTGTGTTTGTGTTTGTACATTATAAGCTACCTGAAATCCGCATGGAATACCAGGCTGCACATTCATATTTATATAAGATGCAGCTAATACATATGGCCCCCAGGTACTTTTGGTTGGACCAAAATTAGCGAACATATTTTCGTATGACATAGAAGAATCAAGCCAATATCCACCTGACCTATTATCATTAAAATTACATGGATTACCCGGACCGGTAGGACCTGGCGGAGTATAAGTCGTTTTATAATTACTGGTTTTTCCTGCCCTTAACCAGTTCTGAAAACTACTATCAGCCTGGTCCTGAATACCTGCCAGCCATGGTAAAGTAGAATCTGCAAAGGTAATATCAGAACCTATATAACCATTACCACTTAACTGGTTAACACCAGGTGCTGCCGGCTGACTGACATTTATTGAAATACCGTATTTTGCCAGAATCTGCTCATTTATCACATTGATACCATGTTCACTATAGATAGTATCCACAACTGAACCATTTAAATCGTAAGCTGTCAACCTCCATCCGGCTAATGTATCAAATCCTGTGGAATGGCTATTGTTTACAATTTGTAATGACCAGTTTAATGGAGCAACCATTACCGGATCAATAACTTTTACATCTATAGGTCCGCTACCAGGAAGGTAAGTAGCTTTCTTTACCATATTATTATCTCTTGCTTCAGCTTCTGAGGCGGCATCCATCTGGTCGAAATTACCACCATTTCCTTGCCCTTCAAGCCTTGTAACTGATACTCCGCTACCATAAACAGAATTAATTACTGTACCCATATCCCCATTGGCAGGATTAGGAAGAGCTGGAATAATCTTAATATCATTACCACCAGCGGCGTGTGAACTGGATATATATGGAGTACCCTGAGTATTATTAGGATTCTGATCATTAAAAGGAACAAAATTATTATAAGCATAGGCAATAGCTACGAAATAATAGGTGTGGTAGTTGATAAACTGATTATCAGCTGATGTAGCAAACTGGTCGGTGGTAAGTACAAAACTATGTACTATACCACTATCCTTACCTACTACTTTTATCTGTGGTACGAAGGTATTACTGGATACTGCCAGGTCCTGTACATAATTTACTATCTGGGTAACACCATCATGAATATCACATTCGAAAACTTCCTGAGCCACAGTATGGTCAACTTCACCAGTAGTCTGATTAAAGATATCAGCTGAAGATACATTGCTGTTTGCCAACTGGAAAACACGATAACCCTGGAATTTGTAAAGTGAGTCACTAGCATTTGCAGAACCTTTTGATTTTACAACCAGCTGATGATATTGTACTGAATCCTTGTAGGTTCCATCTGTACGGCCATAATTTTCGCCAAAGTTATTGCTGCCTTCAGGATTAACCATATAAAACAATAACTTCCTGTCGAGCTCCCTGACATATAAATTAGGAGCCTGAGGGCCTTCTACTGTCTTAAAATTATCATCAAACAGTGCCTGTGCCTGGTCATCAATGCTCTTGATTGTCTTGAAATTGGTAACAGGGCATCCGCCAGTAGGCTGCGGGGCCCATACACAACCAAAAGTAATATCATTTATAGCTCCTGGCATTAATTCAAATGGTCCAGAAGAGAAGATGAACCTTCTGTCTCCCGGATTATTATTACAGGAACATTCTGACCATTGGCTGTTATCACTTGGATCGCCCCAGAATACATAATTGGATTTCGGACCAGATCCATAACCTTTACTAGGACTGCTTGGACCGGCAAAATCATATGAAAAAGGCTGGCCATTCCTGATAGAACCTGTCATATAAAAATAGATCTGCACACCATTAGTTGGGTTACCTATTGTGCTTTGATCATTATTATAGTATGTGAAATTGGTCATTCCCAGTCTCTGAGCCGAATCCAGTTTTCCACTATGCCCCATAACCATTCTGATTGGGCCCTGGAAGAAGTCCAGACCAACCTGGGGCGGATTAAGACCATAGCTGTTTACCGGGCTTCCTGCCGAGCAACCATCGCAATTGGTACCGTTGTATTGTATACCAAGACCTCTTGTTGTATCGCAACCAATATAATCATCGTATGCATAACCCAGATCGCAATCATCCCATACAGCCAGGTAAGTACTGTCAATAGATAAAGCCCCTCTGTTTATTACTCGGTAATTACAAAATGTAGAATTATTCAGGAAATCCTGAGTAGCAAAAGCAAAGGCAGTAGTTTGAATTTCAACTCCTATTGCTGATGTAAGCGATTGTTGTTTAACATTTCCTGCATCATTAAATACCCACCATATCATCTGGTCAGGAAGGCTCTGAACGCCATTGCTTTCCAATACCGGATATTCACCCTGGTCTGGTTCATAAATACCATTGCCGTTCAGGTCCTTAAATGCAGCATATGTACGGCCTGCATAAGGCGCCTGACCAAGCAATATATTACCGGAATTGCTCTTGGCCTGCTGATTGCCAGCCCCTGGCCAATTGTATATTACATTAAAAGCTGATGACTGAGGAGCTGCACCACCTTTTGATAACTGTATAAAAGAATTGATAGTTGATCTGTCAACTTTCCACTGGTAATCCCACAGATTACAAACTGAACCGGTAATTTTTGCATTAGCATCAAGTGCTCCTGGCCAGTAATCATTACCATCCTGACGATAGGTTTGAGCTGCTACTTTCAGCTGGCCCTGCTTATCATATCCACCTATCCAGCAGGAAGCTGCAAATTGCGAACTTTTACTAGATCCTTTCGGGATTTCATAAGCTGCTACCTGAAGGCCTATATTCCACCACATATCGCCTCCGGTCATCAACCTGGCCCGTACATTGTTGATATCCAGATCAACAGACGATGTTGCTGGCTGGCAGGATGCATCAGTTGTCTTTGATGCAACGTTCTTATGATGGGCGGTCACTACATTCTCCTTGGCGTTTACACTGCCGGCAATGCACATCATTCCTAATAGGGCGCCTTTAAATCGAATATTTATTGTGGTCTTCATAACCTATATAATTATAAGTAAATATTATTAAAAATTAAACTCTAATGCAAAACTGATAGTACGTGCATAATTATAATGAGCTGGATCATTATTTGCTATCGTATATAAGTCACTATAAGACTGAGGGTTTACCTGCTGTGGCACATATTGCTTACCAAACGAGGATGTCAGGTATCCTTTGTCATCAGGTTTCCCTGTAAAACCATATACGCCAAGAATATCACGTGTTTGCAACAGATTATTAACCTGCAGAATAGCTTTCAGATAAAGTGGTTTCTTAGGTTTAACACCCTTAATTGCTTCAGCGTGTTTTTTAGCGTTTGTGAGTGCAAAGTCCTTATCAAGACGCATATCAATACCATAGTGCCATGGAAGGCGTGAGCCATTAACACCACCTACTACTGTTGAATAGTTGGCATCTGTATACTTGGTATATGGTTCTCCACTTCTTGCCCTGGCTATAAAATCAACACCCATATTCTGGAATACTGGTTTACCCTTCACCATAGGTCCTTCACCTTCATTGTACCGGTAATCGATATTTGCAGCTATGTTATGGCGGGAATCATAGTTAAGCGAAGTAATATAACGCTGATTAGGTAATCCTGCCTCAATGAAATTCGACAATAAACCGTTACGATCGCCAGGAGTTGAACCTGTACCTTCAGCAAATGAAAGTGTGTAAGATACATTCATCTTCAGGTGGTTGGTAGCACGAAGGTCATAATTAAGCGTTGTACCTTTTGTAGTTGAGAAGTCCCTGTTACCATAAGTATAGTAGGTAATTGGCCATGCATAAAGATAAGGTACAGCTGTAATCATATTTTTACGCTCTTTATAGAAGGCTGATAATTGGAGCGCAGAGTGATCATTCAGTTTTTCCTGGAAACCTACTTCATAATCATAAGTAATTTCTGGCTTCAGGTTTGAATTAGCCATTGGGTAAGTGGTATTACTACCTACACTCTGAAGGAAATAATAATCTTTAGCAGTAGCATTCACTTCTCCTGTTGGTCTGTGAGAGTAAATATCGTAATGTGCATAAAAATTAGCTACATCTGATATAGGGAAGGAGAAGGAAATACGTGGCTGGGCCAGAACCTGTGGTGTATAGTCGGTAAATGCAAGGTTTGGATTATAATTATTGCTGGTTATTTTCACTGAATCATTAATAAGTGCTGGCTGAGGGTCGCGACCACCTGAATATTGCTTAAGTGAAGATGGGTCAGAAATAAACTTACCATGTGGATCATACCAGTTGCTTCCGTTTCTATATCCGATGATGGATGGTGTTGTGGCAGTATTATCATCAACATATACTACATAATTTCCACCAATATTGCCGGGATGTTTACCACCATTAAATATATTATCTGAACCTGGAATCTGGCTAACAGTTTTTTCGCCATATTCCGAATATGGGTCAATGAGTACTTTGGTATTTGCTGTATACCTGTCAATACGTACACCAATATTAAAATGTATATCCTTATAGTTGAAATTATCCAATAAATAGCCTGCAATATAGTTTGGTGTAAATGATGCCATTGGACGGGTGTAATTACCATTTGCATCTTTTGCTGTCCAGAAATCATTAAAGTTAACATTGCCGGTCTGAGGAGCGCCGGTATAGGTATAACCCTGATAACCTACATATGAATTTCCTGAATTCAACAACTCATCAGCCGAAAACATATTCAATGAAAACAGTGATGGATTCAAAGCATCTATATTGATATCAGATGTGCTGGTAATAGCATTACCATTTGCATCTTTAATACCCAGCTTTTGCATTTTTGCTCTAAGATTGTTATCAAAAGTCTTATCCGATGTAACATTAATGTAATTATAAAATATTGTATCGTTAGGACCAGGAATAACCTGACCAGACTGAACCTGCGCCAGCGTGTAGGACTTCCCGTTAACAATAAACATAGGGTGTGTTTTATCCAGTTTCAGGTTGCCATTATCAACACTTCCAACCAGTCCACGCATAAGTGACCATAATGAAGCTGTTCCACCATTACCTGGATTAGAGTAAACATAGAAAGTATTTTCAATTCTTTGCTGATAATATAAACCAAACTGGATAGCATGTTTGGTTTTACCAGCCAATAAGTCGAAGGAGGCGTTTACATCCAATGCATATTGGTTTGAATTAAATTTTTCATAATAACTCATTGTAGCGCCGGGGCTGTAAAACATACCGTAAGTATATTTAGGTTCATCTCCGTTTGCAAGCCCGTTGAATGCCTGGATCTGAGTGATAGATGAAGGCAGCTGATTGAATGGTATTGCGTATTGGTTATAATATTGGGATGTATAATTTACCAGATTCGGATTTAAAGTACCTGGCTCAAAAGTGATGCCTTTTGTTGCATTGAACAATAAGATGGTTCCTTGCCTGCCACTAGCCGAATCCGTTTGCACCGGAAAATATAATGGAGTCCTTGTTTCGTTAAATTTCCCAATATAGGCATAATCAAAAATATTCGACTTGAATTTTGCATCTTCCCGCACAAAGCTAAGATTCTGAAAATCGGCCTGAACTGAATAAAACGCATTGGAAATAATATTGTGCCTGGAAGAAGTATCACCAACTTTATTGAATTTTTGTGTGAACCTGATAAATCCACGACCTGCATACTGGTTTTGTACAGGTGTAGCTTCTGGTGCAAAAAGTGTACGACCGCGGCTATATAAATCAGATTTGGTATAATCAAAAGAACCACCGGCAATAATGTGCATATTATCAGAAACCTGGTAATCCAGTTTACCGTTTGCTCTTGCTTCCTGAGTTACGTTATGTGGAGGTATCTTTGTTTTTTGCATATCCTTTAGTGTAATGTAGTCGGATGCAACGTTTACTGAAGGCTGTCCATTATTATCAGTAGTTATCAAAAGTGGGTTTTGCTGAAGGTTTTTAAGAACCGAAGCTTTAGTAATATATTCTTCATTAAATGTAGGGTAACGGTCATTATCATTATAAAGGTCGCCGCTTAAAGAAAAACCAAGAACGGGTTTCTTGCGTGTATGATCCCCTTCCTGGATTGTTTTCTTATAAATAGGACCAGCTATCGAAAAAGAAAAGAGGTTGTTATTGTAACCATCTATAGAGTGCTGCACACGCACATCTCCTGTAAGTTTTTGTGCCACACCCCTTGTAGTAATGTTTACTACCGCGCCCTGGTTATCACCATATTTTGCAGAGATACCACCATTCATAACCTCAATTTGATCAATCGACCCCTGTGCCTGATCAATACCATTTGATCCCTGAACCTGAACCCCATCAATGATGTACAGAGTACCTGTAGTACGTCCACCACCAATATTAACATCGGTACCCCTCTTCTGCTGGTAAACTCCTACGGTAGTACTTACTATATCCGTTACCTGGTTGGTAGGTATTGAGGCGATCTCAGTCCTGTCCAGAGAATGTGATGTGTTGTCGCTCACAAGAGGTTTTTTGTAATCATGAATAATTACTTCAGGTCCTCCAACCGTCAATGTATGCCTGCTCATTGAGAAGTTAATAGTAGTACGTTGGTCAGGGGATACAAGTACCTTATTGGTAAACATAGAGTCATAACCTGCATAAATAGCCAGAACATCATAATAACCAGGCTCCAGAGGCTTGATCACATAATTACCATCATAGTCGGTAACTGTGCCTCCTTTTAAGATACCACCGGTATAAACCTGAACAACGGCGCTGATCATTGGTTCCTTCTTTTCGTCTATCACCTTACCGGCGATTTCCTGTGCTATGGCTGAACCAGATAGCGAAATAAATACAAGCAGAAACAGAGAACGTAAAGTACGAGTCATAACTAGTGTTAATAAATTATTAGCAAATGAGGCGTAAAGGTAAAAAAATCTGTTAAAAATCCGCACTCGGCAAATTAATTTTCCCTCAAACCCCTATATAATTTTGAAATAAATGTATGCTTTTTTTAAGGTTTTAAATTTCCCTTCTACTATAAAGACGAAAAACACGGTGCAAATCTTGGGTATTTCTGAAAATATTTTTTGTTTGCGTTAACAGATCGCCGGAAATGCAGCATTTTCCGATTTTATTAATTCAAAAAATATATTAAAAGGCTTGGCCGTTCAAATGAAATGTAATTTTATCAGCAAGTATTTTACTCATTTTATACAGCGACTCATGAGTATATCCTGCAATATGTGGAGTCATAACAACATTGGGGAGCACACTCAATTCGGCCAAAAGTCGATTTAAATGATTATTTTTATCTATAATTGAAATTGGTTCCTTTTCGAAAACATCAAGGCACGCGCCTGTTATTTTGCCATTTAGCACCCCCTCATACAAACTGGCAGTATCTGCTACATTACCCCGTGATGTATTGATTAAAATAAAGGGCTTCTTCATCTGCCCGATAAAATCCCGGTTAAAATATCCAATAGTATCCCGCTGTGAGGGTACATGAAAACTAACCACATCAGCCTCTTCAAAAATAGGCGCCAGAGTGGGACAATTTACAAAATGCGCCGGTATACGCTCAGGATAATACTTATCATATGCCAATATTCGCACATCAAAACCCGTTAATTTCCGGCCAAATGCTGCTCCGGTATGTCCATATCCTATTATCCCTATTGTTTTCCCTTCAAGTTCAGTTCCTCTGTTTTCTTCCCGTTTCCAGGTTCCATGCTGCATTTCATTATAGCTCCAGCTAATCCGGCGTATCAGATCCAGAAGCATACCCAGGGCATGTTCAGCTACTGCATTACAATTTCCCTCAGGACTGCCAAAACACGCTATTCCTTTTTCCCGGGCATATTCCAGGTCTATTACCTCCATACCCGATCCCATACGGCCAATCCATTTCAGGCGGGGTGCGGCATCTATAAGTTGCTTATTTAGTTGCAGCCTTGTTGAAGTAATTACACCAGCACAATCACCAATCAGTTCAAAACCCGTTTCCTGGGTAATTTTTTCGTGCACTACATATCCATATCCAAGCGATGAAAGTGCAGATAATAATACCGGATGAACCGGGGCTGCAATCAGAACCTTCTTTTCCATTTCCATTTTCCTGAACTGATATTACTGCAAAGTTATATTGCCCAAAAGATAAAAAAGTGATTTTATTGTGCAATAACCTTTGTGTACTTAATTTGATAACATAAAAATATCGTATACTTTTTGATATGCCTGGTGTCCCTTGTGGTTAGACTACCATGTACCTCTTTATACAGCGATAAGCCCATTCCAATTACAAGGTGATTTCCTGCTGGTCATACTTACCTGACAATATAAGTTGCCGGTACAAATCTACAAAGTCAGCAACTGCCAGTTGCTCTGCTCTTTTATCCATCAGCGGGCCGGAAAGCATTTCTGCAGGCACAGTACTTTTCAGTGCATTCCGCAATGTCTTCCGCCGCTGGTTAAATGCCGCCTTGACCAATATTATAAACCTTCGCTTATCGGCTATATCAAATCGATTATGGGATGTTTCAAATCGAAGAACACCGCTTTTCACCTTTGGTGGCGGGGTGAAACAATTTTCATGCACATCGAGTAAATAAGTAACCTTAAAGAAAGCCTGCATCAGAACACTCAGAATACCGTAGGTTTTTGATCCCGGTCCTGCTGCAATACGCAGGGCTACCTCTTTCTGAAACATACCAATAACTTCATCTACCAACGGTTCCCACTCCAGAATTTTAAAGAGAATGGGTGAAGATATATTATATGGAAAATTACCAATAACTGAAAACCGACTGTCAAATGGTATATCTGCCTTAAGTATATCCTGGGTTATTATTTTACCCTTCAGTTGCGGATAGGCTTTTTGCAGATAATCTACTTTTTCAGTATCTATCTCAATGGCTTTATAATCTATATCCTGCAATTGAATAAGGTATTTGGTAATAGCGCCACCACCGGGTCCTATCTCCAGCAGCCGCATCCCAGGGCTAAGCGTAACCTGATCAACTATTTTCCGGCATACATTTTCATCATGCAGAAAATGCTGCCCAAGGCTTTTTTTCAGTTGCAGGCCGGCTATAGTCCTTGCAGGGTTGTGATTCATAGTTGCAAATGTACAGGTTTCCGGTTGCGCAGTTGGTCCATGTGTAGAAACAACTCAGTGCCTCACCCACCCCACCCGCTCAACTAACAGGATTTTAGGCAGAATTAGATTACCTTTGCCCATTATTTTAATTTTACCGCATGGATTTCAAAATACTACTGAAACAACCGGTCCAAAACCAGGTTTTTATAATAGACGAGGAAGCAAAGATCAGCCAGCTTCACGGCATAACTGAATCAGAAACAGCATTTGCAAATACTTGTTTCGCCAATGATCAAACACTTATTACCTTTAACCGGTATGGGTATTTCCATTTTGTTTTTCTGGTAAGAACTAAAAAAACAAATTCTCAGACCTGCGAGAGTATTCGTAAATATGGCGCTGACCTGCAGGGTATTTGCAATAAATACAAACTAACAGACATTATTGTCAACAACCTTACGGCTACCGCAAACGCTGCCATCCTTTTGGCTGAAGGTCTGGCGCTGGCCAATTACCAGTTCCTGAAATACCGTACCAACGCAAAAAAAATAACCCATTCACTACATACGGTTTACTTCACCAAAAACTCAGCTACATTAAAGGAGGTAAACCAGCTTTCTATTACTATAGATGCAATATATAAGGCGCGTACCCTGGTTAATGAACCACTTTGCTTCCTGAGTGCCGAGCAATTGGCAACCGAGATTGCAGCACTGGGTAAAGAAGCAGGTTTCAAAGTAACCATATTCAATAAGGCGCGGCTTGAAAAAGAAAAAATGGGTGGTATCCTGTCGGTAAACAGGGGAAGCATTCAGCCTCCTACCTTTACTATCATGGAGTACATACCTAAAAAAGCCATCAATAAAAAGCCCATTGTACTCGTGGGCAAGGGAGTAGTATATGATACTGGCGGATTGTCGCTGAAGCCTACCCTCAATTCCATGGACCGCATGAAAAGCGATATGAGCGGCGCTGCCCTCGTAAGCTGTGCTATGTATGCCATTGCAAAAATGCAATTACCCCTTCACATTGTTGCACTGGTGCCTGCCACCGATAACCGGCCCGGCGAAAATGCCTATGTGCCCGGCGATGTGGTAACAATGGCAAGCGGCGCAACTGTTGAAGTCCTGAATACCGATGCCGAAGGCCGTATGTTGCTGGGCGATGCGCTGCACTGGGCCAAGCGCTACAAACCCGAACTGGTGGCCGATTTTGCAACCCTCACCGGCGCGGCATCTGTTGCTGTGGGTGAGCATGGTATTGTGTGCATGGGCACTGCCGATGACCAGACCAAACACGCCTTCCGTGAAAGCGGATTCCGGCAATACGAAAGGCTGGTTGAATACCCGCTGTGGGATGAATATGGCGACCAGATAAAATCGGATATTGCCGATATAAAAAACACAGGCGGATCAAGTGGCGGTGCAATTACTGCCGGTAAATTCCTGGAGCATTTCATCGATTATCCCTGGATGCACTTCGATATTGCAGGGGTATCTTTTGCTACTGCCAAAAAAGGTTACACACCCATCGGTGGCACAGCCTATGGTATGAGGATGCTGCTCGATTTTCTCATCCACTACGGCAGAGCCTGAAAAACAACAACTAAACCAAAGACTTTCGACTAACGACTAACGACTTAATAAAACATGCAGCCAAATAACGAAAAACCGGTAATAGGAATAACCACAGGCGATCTTAACGGCATAGGCCTTGAGGTAATTATCAAGACTTTCTCCGACAGCCGGATGCTGGAATTATGCACCCCTGTCATCTTTGCCTCCAATAAGGTGATCAATTATTACCGGCGCATTGTTACTGAGCATACTTTTAATTTTACAAGTACCAAAGACCTTACCAAACTCAACCCAAAACAGGTAAACATTTTCAACTGCTGGGATGAGGAAGTGCCTTTGCAACCAGGTATCTTAACCGATGCCGCAGGCAAATACGCCGTCCGCTCACTCATGGTGGCTACCCAATGCCTGAAAGACGGGCAGCTCGATGCTATAGTAACCGCACCAATTCATAAAAGCAACACAGCCCTGGCCGACTTCCCCTATACCGGGCATACTCCCTTTTTCAAAGATAAGTTCGGCGCTAAGGATGTAGTGATGATCCTTTATAGCGGCAACCTCCGTGTGGCACTGGCTACCGAGCATATACCTGTGTCAAAAATAGCCACTACCATTACCAAAGAACTGCTGCAGTCGAAACTGGCTATACTTCGCGAAACCCTGATAAAGGATTTCGGGATCGACAAACCTAAGATTGCGGTACTGGGTCTGAACCCACATGCCGGCGATGAAGGCCAGATAGGCACCGAAGAACAAACCATTATCAGGCCCGCCATCGAACAGCAGAAACAGGGTGGCAACCTTGTTTTTGGTCCTTATAGCGCCGACTCCTTTTTTGCATGGGGCACCTATACCGAATTCGATGCCGTACTGGCCATGTATCACGACCAGGGTCTCGTAGCATTCAAAACACTGGCACAGGGCCATGGCGTTAATTATACAGCAGGACTAAGTATTGTTCGCACCTCACCCGATCATGGCACTGCATTCGATATTGCAGGTAAAAACCTCGCCGATCCATCATCCTTCCGCGAAGCAATTTACCAGGCCCTCGATCTGCTGCAGCACCGCACAGACTACGCAGCTGCTACCGCCAACCCATTGCGCAGAGGCAGGATAGAGAAGGAAAAGGATGGTGAAGAGGTGGTGGCGTAATGCCTGATCACTACTCCTGATTCCTGAGGTGAATACTTTGATTTCAAGAGATTTAACTTGAAGGATACGATTGTTCTGGATTTCAATAATATATTATTGAGCTCAGGTATGCCCCCTAGTCGGGTTGCCTTGCGCAACTGAGTTACCAATTTATTCAGAAGCTCATCTGAAATAAAGCATTTACGTATATAGCTATGCCTTTCAGTTACCTGAAATAATCGGATTCTTAATTTTAACCTTCCATTTCAGTTACAGTATCCCCTAATCTGCTTAAATTGCCTGCATTACTGATTTTAACATTCACACCACCAATATGCCAAAAATTTTCAAAGCAGTAACAGCGATTGTTTTACTGCTTATTTCTTTTGCAGCAAATGCCCAAACCAAATTTACGGTAAGCGGCAATATAAAAGATAAGAAAACCGGTGAGTCGCTTATAGGCGCTACTATCAGGGTATCTGATAATGCTATCTTAGGAGCCGTAAGCAATGAGTATGGCTTCTTCTCACTCACACTGCCCTCTGGTAGTTACAAACTGCTTATTGGTTATTCCGGCTACAAGGAACAGGAAGTTAGTGTGTCGGCCGATAAAAGTAATAAGCTGGAGATAGCTCTTGAGTTGCTGGAATCCCAATTGGAAGAAGTTACCGTCTCAGGCAAGGTCAATAAAATCACCTCGGCACAGATGGGCATGGACAGGCTGAATATTAAAGACATCAGTGTGATACCGGTAATTTTTGGCGAGAAGGATGTAATGAAAACCATTCAGCTATTACCGGGTGTAATGCCCGCCGGCGATGGCAGCAGCGAAATATTTGTGCGCGGCGGCGCCGGCGATCAGAATCTCATACTGCTCGATGATGCACTGGTATACAACCCCAGCCATCTGCTGGGTTTCTTCTCTATCTTTAACTCAGATGCCATCAAGGATGTAACCATATATAAAGGCACTGCCCCGGCAAATTATGGCGGCAGGCTCAGCAGTGTGCTGGATGTAAAAATGAACGACGGCAACGACCAGGACTATCATGTGAGCGGTGGCATAGGCCTTATATCATCCAAGCTGGATGTGGAAGGGCCACTGGAAAAAGACAAGGGATCTTTTCTGGTAACTGCCCGGAGAACCTATGCCGATATGTTCCTGAAACTGAGCAGTGATACTACTCTAAAGAAAAGCAGACTTTATTTTTACGACCTCAATGCCAAACTGAACTACAAATTGTCGAAAAAAGACAGGCTATATCTATCGGGCTACTTCGGGCAGGACGATCTGGGCGTAGGCACTATATTTGGTATCAACTGGGGCAATGCCACCGGTACGCTGCGCTGGAACCACCTGATAACAGATAAGCTGTTCTCCAACCTCTCCCTCATTTACAGTGATTACAGCTACAAAATAAATGTAAACAATTCGGGTATCAGCGCCAATATCTTCTCAGGTATTAAAGACTGGACACTTAAGGAAGAGCTGGAACTGTTTGCCAACCCCACCAACTCCATAAAATTCGGCTTCAGCAGCATCTATCATACCATTACACCCGGCGAAGTAACCGGCACTAATATTACCACCAGCACCCAGCCCGATGCCCATAGCTGGGAGAACGCCATATATATATCGGATAGTTGGAAGGCTTCGAAAAAATGGAATGTTGATTATGGTATCAGGCTGAGCGCATTCTCAGTTCTGGGTGGCACTAACATGTACAATCTGGACCAGACCGGCAATATACTCGATACACTGCACTATGGCTCGGGCCAGATAGTAAAGACCTATGTGGTGCCTGAACCCCGCGTATCGGCAAGCTTTATAATAAACGATGTATCATCGCTTAAAGGTGCCTACACCCACAACTCGCAATACCTGCACCTCATCAGCAATTCGCTGGCCAGTAACCCTACCGATAAATGGGTGGGCAGCAACAACATTATAAAGCCCGAACTGGCCGACCAGGTATCGCTTGGTTATTTCCGCAGCCTGAAGAATGATAAGTACGAATTCAGCGTGGAGACTTATTACAAGTACATGCAGAATGAAATTGACTATAAAGATGACCAGAATGTGCTGAACAATACGCCTATCGAACCCAAACTGCTATTCGGCCTCGGCAGGGCTTATGGGCTTGAACTGTATTTTCAGAAGAAAGTGGGCAAATTTACCGGATGGGTTTCTTATACCTTATCTAAAACAGAACTCCAGATACCCGGTATCAACCACGATAGCTGGTACCCTGCCCGGCAGGACAGAAGGCACGATCTGGCTATAGTGGGAATATACAAATTATCCCCTAAGTGGACCGTATCGGCCGATTTTGTTTACTATACCGGCAATGCGGTTACTTTCCCAAGCGGCAAGTATTTCCAGTATAACGGTATCGCCGGAGTGCCCACCTATAATGCCAATTACAATTCATATACCGGCCGGGATGCAGGCCGTATGCCTGCCTACAACAGGCTAGACATAAGCGCTACCAAGCAACTGAAGAAGCACAAAAAATACTCGGCCGAACTGGTTTACGGATTGTATAACGCCTTTGGCCGCGAGAACCCGTATCTCATTACTTTCCGGACTGACCCTAACGACCCGAATAGGACACAGGCCCTTCAAACGTCACTCTTCCGCTGGGTGCCTTCTATTTCTTACAACTTTAAATTCTGATCAGAATGAACAAATCAAATTATATCCTTCCCGCAGTCATGCTCCTCGCCTTATCAGCATCTACCTCCTGCCAGAAGGTGATTACCCTGAACCTGCAAAACGTGGCATCTAAATACGTAATAGAAGCCAATGTAACCGACCAGCCGGGGCCTTATACCGTTACAATTACCAAATCGGTGAGCTTTACGCAGGACAATATCTACCCCACTGTGAGCGGTGCCATTGTGGTGATTAAAGATGTTACGGCCAATGCAACCGACACCCTGAAAGAAACCACCCCTGGCAACTATGTTACCCAGACACTGGTAGGCGTCCCCATGCACCAGTACTCCCTTTATGTGAATGCAGCCAACAACATTTTCACTGCTTCCAACATTATGCCCCAGCATGTAACGATGGATACTTTGTATGCGCAGTTATCCGGTTTCCGCGGCAATAATTACGAAGTAGTGCCGGTGTATTCTGATCCTACACCATTTGGTAACTATTACCATTTTGTGGAAGTAAAAAATGACACCGTAATGCCGTCCATATACATCCGCAACGATGAACTGATCAATGGCAGGCTCATCAATACCCCACTTGGCGGCGGAGGAAACGGAGGCAGCAGAATAGCTCCAGGCGACATTGTGAATATATACCTGGAGTGTATTGATTCAGCCATTTACCAGTATTATTACGGCCTGCAACAATCCGAAAACCAAAACTCCTCATCCCCTGCCAACCCCATCAGCAATATAAGCGGCGGGTGCCTGGGGTATTTCAGCGCGCATACCTCCAGCTATGGCACGATTGTGATACCATAATCTTGCCTTTGATGTAAGATAAAACTTTTGTTGTCCCGGCTTTATAATTGCAATCTGGCTTCATTGGCAAAGCCTGCCCTGAGGATCTCGAAGGGGCACAATTCAATAGCGTATTGATATCTGATTTGCCCCTATTCTACATGCTCCCAATCTCCATTGCTGAAATCTTAAAATTAAGTACCCCCGGCACAAGGTTCCGATTTTTTATCGTGACCTGGTGCCGGGGGTACTAGTGGGTTTAATCCTTTACAAACTTGATCCTCACCATCTTGCCTCCTGCCTCGCTCACACATATCATGTACATAGCATTCGGCAAATTTCGTACATTCATTTGTTCCATCAGTTGGCCATTGGTTACGGTAACCGGTTTTTCCATTACCACCTTACCCAGAGCATCATATACCCTGATTATCGCTTCACCATTGTCCAGTTCACTCGCTACAAGTGTCAGGCTTTCATGAACAGGGTTCGGATACAGATTGGCTGTCCTGCCATTTTCAAGAATGGGTGTCTCGGTAGTTGTATCTGCCGACTTGTGGCCGGGTATTGTAATGGTAATAATGTTGCTGGTATCATAAAAAGTACTGCCACATTCAGGAGCAATGGTAAGCACACAATAGTAAGTAGTGCCTGATGATGTCGGAACATCGGTAAGTGTATTGCCTCCACTGCCAATGGCAGAACTATTCTTATACCATTGTATTGTACCATCACTTCTTAATATTGATGAATTGGCCGTTAATGTAACCGAACTTCCATAGGTTACAGTATTTGACCCGGAAAGTGTAATGTAAATACTTCCATTAAATGGCGACACCCTGATCCTGCGGTTGCTGATATCTGATACATAAATATGACCGTTCTTGGTAATAGCTATACCCGCAGTCTGTGTCATTTTTCCTGATATACTAGGGCCGCCATCTCCCGAAAATCCGGATGTTCCGGTTGCTATTGTAGGGCTGATAATACCAGTTGTAAGATTCACCTTCCTCACTCTGTTGTTAAACTGGTCTGCTATATACAGATTATTCGAACCGTCGAATGCGAGTCGCGCTGGGTAATATAAGAGAGCAGCTGTTGCCGGGCCGCCATCCCCCGAATTTCCGGCTGTTCCGGTACCTGCTAATGTTGTTATAATTCCGGTAGCTATCACATATTTCCTGATCTTATTGTTTCCGTAATCAGCTATGTACAAATTACCATAAATATCCGCCATTACATCACGTGGAATATATACCCTTGCCGATATACCAAGACCACCATCTCCTGAATAGGCCCCTGATCCTGTTCCGATTATTGTTGTGATTATTCCGGTACCTGCATCTATGCGGCGGATACGGTTGTTACCTCCGTCAGCAAAATATATATTACCTGATGTATCTTCACAAATCCCTAATGGTCCCTGCACTTTGGCTGCACTGGCCGGACCACCATCGCCTGAGTAACCGCCAACTGTCGTTCCACAAATGGTGCTGATTATTCCAGTTGAAGCTGTTACTTTCCTGATAGTCATTCCTGTTGTATTTGATATAAATATATTTCCAGCCTTGTCTACATACAATCCGCCGCCACCCGACATATTCAGTTGGGCTGCTGTAGCCTGGCCACCATCACCTGCATTACCTGTGCTGCCATTACCTGCTACTGTGCTGATATAACCATTAGTTCCAATTTTCCTGATTGTGTTCGACTGCACATCTGCTATAAATACATTCCCGGCAGTATCTGCACATAACGCACGGGGGCCCATTAGTGTAGCCAGGTAAGCAGGGCCACCATCGCCTGTAGCACCATTTGCCCCTGTGCCTGCTCCGGTATACAAATAGGTCGGTACTCCGGCTACAGATAATGATTTTATAGCCTTATTATTACATGAATAAATATTGGTTACCGAATATGTAATGTTTACAAGCCCTATTGCTACCCCTGTTACTATTCCTGTGGCACTGCCAATTGTAACCATGCCTGAGCCTGCACTCCAGATACCGCCTGTTGCTGTATCTGCTACAGAAATTGTATTGCCTACACATACTGAGGATGATCCTGTAATGGTACCTGCTGATGGTGTCGGGTTCACAGTTGCAGTCGTTACCCCGCTAGCCGAGCAACTGTTTGCATCAGTAACTGTTAATGAATATACTCCTGAGGCTGTTACAGGTGCAGTTGTTATTGATGGATTCTGAAGTGATGAACTATAAGAAACAGGGCCAGACCATGAATAACCCAGCGTACCTGTGCCGCCTGTAGCAGTACTGGTAAGTGTAAGCGTGTTGCCTGAACAGATTGCTCCGCCATTGCTGACTGATGTAATGGATGGAGATACATTAACCGTTACATCAGATGTGGCCGAATTATTGCAACCATTCACATCTGTTCCTGTTACTGTATATGTGGTCGATGAAGAAGGACTAGCCGTAACGGACGCTCCTGTTGCGGCCGCTAGGCTTGTAGAAGGTGACCAGGAATAAGTTAGTCCACCTGTTGCTGTTAAAATAGTTGATGAGCCGTTACAGATCACAGCACCTGTACCGGAACTGATGACGGGTAAAGCATTAACCGTAACTGTAACCGTCGCAGAATTATTACAACCAGATGTATCGGTACCAGTCACAGTATATATAGTAGAAACAACTGGGTCTGCGGTCACACTTGCACCTGTCGCTCCAGATAATCCTGTTGGATTCTGCCAGTAATAGGCAACGCCTCCGGTCACATTCAGTGTTGTTGAGGATCCTATACATATCGCGACACCTGAGCCGGCAGATATGGATGGCAAAGCATTTACCGTAACTGTTTCAGTAGAATAATTAACACAGCCATTAGCATCTGTTCCGGTTATAGTATAACTTGTTGTTGATCCTGGATTAGCAACTACTACCGAGCCTGTTGTGGCCGATAATCCTGTGCCTGGAGACCAGCTATAACTTGCTGCTCCATCGGCTGAAATAAAAGTTGATGAACCTGCACAAATGGCTACATCCTCGCTTCCGGAAATAACAGGGAGTGGATTTATAGTTACTGTTACAGAAGCAGAACCCGTACATCCATTGAAATCTGTTCCGGTAACAAAATAGGTAGTTGAATTAATTGCGTTTACAGTTACACTTGTTCCTGTTGTAGATGATAAACCAGGCGATGGCAGCCAGGTATACACATTTGCTCCTGTGGCTGTTAAAGTGGAACTATCACCTGAACATAGCACCACCCCAGACCCACCATCAACTATTGGAAGTGGATTTACTGTTGCGGTTACTGATCCTGAATTTACGCAACCGTTTCCATCTGTTCCGGTTATAGTATAGGTAGTGGTTACTGAGTTACTGAATGAAGTCACTGAACCAATGGAGGTAGACAACCCTGTAGATGGCAACCATATATAATTCAAGGCTCCGCTTGCATTTAACGATCCGGTGCTGCCCGAACAAATTGCTATACCTGTGCTGCTAATTGTTGGTAATGTATTTACTGTAATTGTTACTAAAGCATTATTGTTACAGCCATTCACATCAGTACCGGTTACTGTATAAGTGGTTGTAGTAACCGGATTTGCAGTTATAACATCGCCTGTGGTACCTGATAAACCAGCAGCGGGTAGCCAGCTATAACTGATTGCCCCGCCTGATGTCAGAATTGTCGAAGAGCCATAACAAATAGTGAAACTTCCACCACATGATACTGTTGGTAATGCATTTACAGTAACTGTTACTTCAGCCGTATTGTTGCAACCGTTTACATCTGTTCCGGTTATAGTATATATTGTTGAAACTACAGGGCTTGCAGATACTGCAGCTCCAGTCGTTGCTGAAAGGCCAGATAAAGGCAGCCATGTAAATGAGAGACCACCTGAAGCCGAAAGGCTGGCAGTTGAACCACTACAGATTATAGCGCCTGCACTCGATGATATGGCTGGCAAAGGATTTACAGTAACTGTATTTGTTGTTCCTGCAGATGAAGTACATCCGTTATCATCGGTTACAGTAACACTGTATATTCCTGCATCACTTAAACTCATACCAGATCGTGCTACAGAAACAAATGCACCTGAAACAGCGAATCCAGAAGGTCCATTCCAGGTATAAGTAATATAAGTACCGCTACCATCAGTTGCAGTAGCTGTTAGATTCATTTCGCTGCCTTCACATACAGGATCAGGTACCGCATTTACTGTAATTTGTGGAAAGCTGTCAATTGCGGCTGTAACCGGAACCCGGGTTAAAGACATGCAGGTTGTATCCCAGGCACCTACATAATAGATAGTAGTTCCAGTCAGCGCAGGAGTTGTAAAAATATTACCTGTATATACAGGAGACCCGCCGGTTGGTGAGGTGTACCATAATGAAATACCATCATCAGGTGTAGCACTCAGGGAAACTGTTCCTGATCCGCACCTCTCACCATTCGAATAGCTTATTATTGCAGGTATTGTACTGTCTACAATAGCCTGAACTGCAATCCTGCCATATACACATCCTGAATCCATGTAATCAGCATAGTAGGTAGTAGTCGCTGACAAAACGGGTGTAGTAAAATAACTTCCGGTAAATAGAGTTACACCTCCCGAGGCTGTTGTATACCAGTTAACTACTCCATCAGAGTCCTGATTGTTTGCAAATAAAGTTGTTGATCCCGATCCGCAGATATAGCCTGGTTCTGATACCATCGAAGAATCAGCTTCGTGAACCACAAGTGCGTATATTGCTTTTCTGGTAACAGATGTATAGCCATAATAATCCACATCTACATAGTAAGCAGTGTTATTCGTAATAAATGGAGTAGTGTACGTATTGCCTGAATGTACTGAACTGCCGCCAGTAGCCGAAGTATACCAGTTTACTGTTCCGTATCCGTTAGTACCCTGTGCATATAAATTTACTGTTCCGGGGCTGCAGAGGGTACCATTTACTGTTGAATCAATATCAAGTACGCTGTCAATTCTAGCTGTTACCACTATCCTGTTTGCCGTAGTACATCCTGTCACCCTGTCTGTTGCATCAGCCCAGTAAGAAGTTGTACCATATAGGTAGGGTGTGATAAAATTTGTTCCTGTATCTGTGAATGAGCCTCCGGTTGAGACTGTATACCAGTTTACCCTGCTGCCCGAAGCTACTGTCGTTACAAGCGTTACAATTCCCGGCCCAACATGAGAGCTATCCGTATGTGTCAGAAGGGAAGGTATTGGATTAATTGTAGCCGTAACTGCAGTTCTTAAATTGCTGGTACAACCACTGGAAATTACAGATACATAATAAGTAGTAGAGGAAGTCAGGACCGGTGTATTTAACAAAGTTCCGGTACCGATAACCGAACCACCCGTTGATGAATTATACCAGTCTATTGTTCCTGAGCTTGCAGTAGCATATAACGGCACTGACCCCGATCCGCACCTGGACCCATTCGTAGTACTGGTTATTGTTGGTATGCCAATAATTGTCGCACTAACCACTGAGCGGGTTAAAGATGTACAACCTGCAGATGTTGCATCCACATAATAGCTGGCGCTGCCCGTCAGGCTTGCGGTAGTATAAGACGGCCCTGTCGCCAGTGCTGTTCCTCCTGTGATTGTATTATACCAGTTTATAGTCCCTGCACTTGCTGTGGCAGATAGTGTTAAAGTGCCGGCGTCACATCTTGAAGCGCTGGTAGTACTGGCAATCGTAGGTAGTGGTGAAACGGTTACCGAAACCGTTGCAGTATTACTGCAACCTGCATTACTGGTTCCTGTGATTGTATATGTGGTTGTCGAAACTGGATTTGCACTTACGCCGGCTCCTGTTGTGCCAGATAATCCGGATGCCGGAGTCCAGGTATATGTCGCACCGCCGCTGGCTGTAAGGCTTGTAACTGTACCACTGCAAATAACAATACTTCCCCCACCGCTTATCGTGGGAATTGCATTTACTGTTACCTGTTTTGTAGCTGTATTACTGCATCCGGCACTGCTTGTACCTGTTACAGTGTAAATAGTTGTAGAAGATGGAAATGCTGATACCGTTGATCCGGAAGATGTTGATAAACTGCCTGATGGCGACCAGGTATAGGTTATTCCTCCGCTTGCGGTGAGTGAAGCTGAACTCCCGTTACATATAGCAACACCAGATCCGGCGCTGATTGAAGGCAAAGGGTTGACACTTACAGTTACAGTTGCTGTATTACTGCATCCCGAGGCATTGGTTCCGGTTACAGTATAGATTGTTGTAACTGTTGGGCTGGCGCTTATGCTTGAACCTGTAGTTACAGATAGACCTGCCGATGGAACCCAGATATAAGTTGTTCCGCCGGTTGCAGTTAAGGAAGTTGATGATCCGTTACAAATAGCAACTCCTGAACCGGTGCTTATGGTTGGTATCGTATTTACTGTAGCAATTACAGCCGTTCTCGTCGCCGTTGTACAGCCACTGCTGGTAGCATCCGCATAATAGGTTGTAGTGGATGTGATCGATGGTGTCGCAAAGGTATTACCAGTTGCTACTGATGTGCCTCCTGTGCTGACAGTGTACCAGTTTACAGTACCTGCACTGGCGGTTGCGCCCAGGCTGACAGTACCACTGCCACATCTGGAAGCAGGTGTTGTTGAGGTTATGGTTGGAATTGCTTTCACCGTTGCAGTTATTGCAGTTCTTGAAGGTGTTGTGCAGCCTCCGCCGGTTGCATCCACATAATAGTTGGTGGTCGAAGAAATTGAACCGGTTGTATAACTGGTGCCGGTAGCAAGTGATGTCCCTCCGGTGCTGGTTGTATACCAGTTAATTACACCCGAACTAGCCGCAGCTCCCAATGATACAGTTCCACTTCCGCATTCCGATCCAGGTGTTGTGCCGGTTATTGTAGGTATAACTGCATTTTGTATACTGACAGCCATAATTGCCAGATATCCGCCTCCTGATTCACTGACTGATATACTACTGATCAGTTTACTGCAGTTTGACGAACTGATGATTATAGTACCTCTGTAGAGTCCCGGGTTCGGATAAGAACTGCTAAAGGTGTTGGAAGTTAGATAAAATCTTTGCCCGACTGTAACTTCAAATGGCCCTGTGAACCAATCGGGATAATACGCAGATCCTGTTTGATTGGTACCATCACTAAAATTTACTATAAATGAGGCAGTAGCGGTTCCGCTTCCGGTTGTACCCAGAATATATACCTGGCTGGCAGATACAGGGGTAGCGAAAGTCAACGTACCTGTATTCCCATACAATTCCAGCGCGTTGTTACCACTGTAACTGGCCAGTTGGTACGTAAGACCCGATATAGTAGAGCTGTTTAGCACTCCACCCGTTGGCAGATAATAAGTTGGCGTTGTTGAATGATATTTGAAATCCTGAGACATGAATACATATCCTACCCCATCTAATCCATTATACGGACTGGTAGTAACGGTAGATGCTGGATTAGATGTAGTTCCATTTGCTACTACGTCATAGTTGAATCCACTGCTGATAGTAACTGTTTGGTAGGTTTGACCAGACACATTGGAGGATAAAAATATAGCTAACAAATATATTGATATTGCAATAATATATTTTTCAACTGAAAATACAGGGAATTTTTCCGGATTTAATAACGCGCACTCTGAGAACTCTTTCATAAATTATATTTTATATGTTTGATTATCACTTTATTATTATCTCTAGCAAATTGTTTTGTACAAATAGATTCAGCATAATGTATTTTTGTTTTATTATTTTTTTTATTGCTTTTTATTTTGTTATTTTTCAGCTACTAAAAATGTACTTTCGCATATATACACATCTACATTATAAAACCAAAATATCGATTAACAATTCATTTTCCTTTTATTAGCAATTCGTTCACAAAATTAAGTTAACCAAACAGGAGCGATACATGATCATTGTCAGTTTAATACATGACATTGGTCAATAAAAATGCTAATATTTATTAACAACTCCGAAATAAATATTATTTTTCTGTCTGGAACAAGTTTGGCGCGAAGCCTTGTGTTTAGCCAACTCGTCTCTCAAAAATCTCACCAGTTTTCAACTGGCGTTTTCCCACTGATCCCCCTTAGATCTTCAAGCAAATAGCATCCAAATACTTTACCATAAAATAAATACTCCATTTTATTTGGAAATACAAAACAAACATCCTACCTTTATGCCAAATTAACACAAAATGACAACCTATTCGCCAATAAAACAATCAAAATTCCAAAATATTTGCCGAAAATTAACCACTGAACCAGCAAATCATAATCCTGAAAATCCCTTAATCCTGAAAATCCTGATCAAAAATGTATAGTATAATAAAAACCAACACGTTGCAATTTTAAAAACTTCCGGTTTTCCAGAAACAACCAGAAGCAAACCCGCAGTTTTTCACCCAAAACCAGAAGCAAAACCCGCAACTACCAGAAGTAAAACCAGAAGCAAACCGGAAGCAAACCAGAAGTCAATCAAATACCAGGTGATAATAATTGATAAAATAACACGCAACAATAAATTCACTATGAAATATATAAAGTTTACCGAATCACCTGAGGAGCTGGTCGATTATTCAAAACCAATCACATATTTACTTTAAAATATTTAATGCCCGTTTAAAAACATTCCCGACGATTTCGATCAATAATTTTGTCATAACAAGTATAGGAATATGTTTTAGGAGTGTAGTTGATCAATATCAAGCGACCCTATTCCCTCAATATTAGGGTGTAAAATAGGGTCTAATGGGAAATTTAAATTACAGCAATATCAACCACAGTAAATACTTTCAGCTGTTTTTGCCGTCTATAATTATCCACAAACAGTTTTTTATTTAGGGTGGGGTGTATTTTTCAAACGGTACCAAGAAAATGAATACAAGAAATCATCGGGAGAAAGTAAGCCATGCGCCGAATCAGCGCTGTCGTTGAGGGACGCGTTCAGGGGGTGGGGTTCAGATATTTCACTCAGCGGATTGCCTGGGCA
>CAIVEH010000171.1 GCA_903904855.1 uncultured Bacteroidota bacterium
CATCCATCCTGGATTTCTATCCCAAGCATCCAAGTATTTTCCACCACACTCACACCCGTTATTTTTACATTTCCTACACAACACAATAGATTTCTTACATTTACTACACGAAACATTTGTTGATTGGACCGAGTCTAATGTTTTTTCACCGAGTTCAGTTCCGCACTTTTTACAATTACCTTTTTGTATTATTATCATATATATTTTTTAATTAATCGAGCCGCCAATTGTCATTAATTAGATCCTCAATATTATCATATTGTACGATAATACAACGATCTTCAGCATCAAATGAATTGTGCATACCTAAAGGACGACCTCTAATTATGTATTTATAGTTCATTACATCGCCATAGGAGATATAAGGAACAAGTTTAGAGAAATCCCCAATATTGAATTTTGGATTACTTTTAAAAACTGGAGAGTGTGATGCAGAATCAAAAATATTCTCAAGATTTTGCTTATGGTATTCTTTGTCTGTCATGTGTACTATTTTAGTATTAGCGTTTTCAAACTTAAAAATATCGAATAATCCCAGGACTACGATTTACCTAATTTTTCGTTATAATTATCATTTTCCAAATAATTTCTACCTAATAGTTTTTAATATAACATGTATTTTACTACCCATGATCCAGTATATGGTGAAACGGGTGCTTGTAGCCAACGTACATTGATAAAATGGATCACTTTCCGACTTGGAGTAGCAGGTAAAGGCACAATATCGATTATATCTGCCTGCAGAAAACGATCATATGGATCTCCTGTTTTTAAAGGATGAACTTCAAAAACTCCACCAGGATTCAATGCCGCTATTATGGCAGGATCTGTTAATCTCCAATCTCCTGAATTCCCCCTTAAATATATGTTCATTAGTGGTTCATCTGTCCGAACAATTAATGTTGGCATTGATTCAATTTTTTTACAAAAAAAGGATAAAAATAACAAAAATACGTTTTCAGAGCAAATTCTTTCTACAAGTAGATTTTTAATTCCGCTACAAGAATTATCTCAGTAGAAAAGCAGTCAAATTCGATTATGAATTTGTTCGACATTTCAATCGCATCGGGCAACTTAGAGGAATGAACGCAATAGCGTTTAATGAACTAAGGTTCATTCTCAGATTGTTGCTTATACACCAAGTAGTCATAGAAATCAATGATCTTGCGAAAATCAGCATATAAGTTAGAAATAACGATTTTCCTCGCTACTAAGGCCCCTCATTTGAGGGGCCTTTTTAATATTTGTAAACTGCCTCCATTTTTTAGAGTTAGAAGGCACTCTCCGCTGTTTTTCTGAAAAATTATTTATTTTTAAATAACAATCCCTCCTCAATGCCCCCAATCATTCCCAAAACCCCCGGATCTGAGTATCTTTGGTAATGGTTATAACCATGCAATGCTATTATGGAGTATAAAGATTATTATAAAATACTGGGTGTAGATAAAAAGGCTTCGCAAGAGGAGATCAAAAAGGCTTACCGCAAACTGGCTGTAAAATTTCATCCCGATAAAAATCCGGGTGATAAAAAATCGGAGGAGAAATTTAAGGAGATCAATGAGGCCAATGATGTACTGAGCGATCCGGAAAAGCGCAATAAATACGATACCCTGGGCGAAAACTGGCAGCAATATCAGCAAGCTCCCGGCGGCTTTAATGGTGGCCAGCGGGGTCGGCAGGGTGGGGCGCAGTATTCTTATACTTCTGGTGATGAGGGGCAGTTTTCAGATTTTTTTGAATCTATTTTTGGCAGCGGGGCTGGTGGATTTGGTGGCAGGCGTGGCCGTTCGGCTACGCCCAGAAAAGGAGAAGATTACCAGGCTGAAGCTACTATTACGCTTGAAGAAGCATTTCATGGCACAACTCGCCAGCTGAATCTCATAAACCAGACCCTTAACCTGAAATTGAAGGCGGGTATAGCCACTGAGCAGTTACTCCGCATGAAGGGAAAGGGTGGAGCAGGTTATAACGGCGGGCCCAATGGTGATCTGCTAATAACAATTCACGTATTAAATGATCCACATTTCGACCGGAAAGGAGATGATCTTTATTTCGATTGCCCACTCGATGTTTATACTGCCGTAATTGGTGGCAAGCTGCCGGTAAAAGGGATCGACAAGACTGTGAATATTAACATACCTCCCGGCACCGACAGCGATAAGATTTTCAGGCTTAAAGGTATGGGTATGCCCCGATATGATACCCCCGGCGAACGTGGCGACAGTTTTGTACGTATGAACATCACTGTACCAAAAAATCTGACTACAGAAGAAAAAGAATTATGGGCTAAACTAGCCAAACTGAAATCTTAAAAATAATTGAAGAAATATTGCCTTCTGATTTTTTAGCTAAGGTCAATATATGCTGAACGAAATCCCCACTCCGGCTATCGGGCCGCCGGGCGACATTTGTTTTATTTCTTTGACCGACTTGCTGGTAAGCGGGTCGCCATAAATTTCATCAAACATATTGTTGGTGGTCAGCGGAACCGACCAACCAAGTTCGGTAAAAAACCTGTTATACCTTCTACCCAGGCTCCAGTAATGGTAAACCGCAAATAATACATTTGATATCGAATGAAGATTTAACCTTACCCTTTCAGTGCCAGCTACTGTTGCCTTATCGTGCTCATATCCATTTAGCCCGGTATTATAGGTAATACCTGTGCCAAATGCCCATCCACGGTGGCATGGCTGCAGATAATACTTGCCGCCAATATGCAACTTATATCCCCAGGTACTGTACCCGGCGCCTATATCAACCGAAACTTTTTTTTCAATAGGTATATCGAAATCGAGTCCTCCGAAACCTGTATTATTATTAACTCCGGTACTTGTGCCCACATAAAGCTGTGAGCATAAGTTAGGGCGCTTTACCGAGCCCTTGCCTTTTGTCTGCTTCCTTGGCGGTGGATCCGATTTTTGCGCGTATGCACTTACAGCCAGCAGGCAGATAATTATCGTGAGTAATGAATCTTTCATCATAATTTTTACAGGTATTATAAGTCAATTAGAAAGTTACAGCCTTCACCTTTCGTTCATCAGCCTATAAATGTATAAATTTAATAGTTAGATTGTTTGTAGAAAATATTTTGGAGGTTAATGTTCCAGGTCTGCCATCATAGCCCTAGCCCGCTCATTATCTGGGTGCTTTTTAACCAGATGCTGAATTGTTTTCAAAGCCTGGGCAGGTTGCTGATTGTTGTGGTACCAAACCGCCATGTTGAGTAGATTCTGTTCATAATCCGGGTCAAGATGGTTGGCCCGCATCATGTATTCATAAGCCTTATTATTGTTGCCCTGCTGCAGGTAAATATAGCCCAGGTTGGTATTGGCGCTTATGTGGTTGGGGTTTTGCTCCGTAACGAAATTGAATACAGCCAGCGCATCAGGAAGTCGGTTAAGTGCAAGCAGGCAAATACCATATTTATTCTGGAAGTCGAGGGAGTATTTCCATAATTCAACAGCTCTTTTATACCAGGGCATGGCGCTGTCGGGATGCTGCAATTGGTAGTAAGCCTCACCTATCCTGTAGTTTGTCCAGACATCTTTTACGCTTGCTGGCTGAAGCTGATTTGCATAGGAAATTACTTTCTGGTAATCCTTGAGCAGATAGTAGACTCTTATGTAATCACGGTTTTGTTTCCGGGCTTCTGCCTCCGATTGTTTACCCAGGTAGAGCAGGGTAGAGTCAAGTAAACCTTTTGACTGTGCATACCGCTCATAAAATTCCATATACCCCCTGGCCTTGGTAATCGGATCCGGAGCATCATTGTTGAAACATTTCAATCCAAAGAATGCTGTGATCTTTTTCTGGGTTGTATCATCAACAGGTCTTTTACGTATAAAATGGTCAGTAACTGCTACATGGGGTATATCTATACTGCCGTTGTGGGGCATGTGGCAGGTTATGCAGTCATTATTTTTAGTATTGCGCACCTGCATTGATTCAGTGCATTGATGCTGGCCTGTTGAACTACCATGGCAATTCTGGCACGCATTCAGGTATTGAGTACGTGGAGTGAATTTCACACTTACATGTGGGTTATGGCAGTTAATGCAGCTCATTTTGCCACTCTGTATAAAACACTGACTTTTCTTCATCCGCTCCACATGCGAAGCCATAATCATTTTGTCCTGCGCGCCTTCATATTCGGGCATGAACACGTTCATTACTTCCGATAGCTTCATGCCCGGCCTGAAGTCGAAGAATGACTTGTTATCATTTAGCACCGCGATACCCTGCAGGTGACACCGCTGGCAAACATTGTTCTGTAACTCAGTGGAAAGCCTTCTGGGATTGACAATGGTGTAGTCCGGCCCTTTCGAAGTATCCACAGGCCGGTTGTTCTTCCTGTCTTCCACATGCAGGCTGCCTGGGCCATGGCAGCGTTCACAATCAATGCCGGTTTTCAGGGCAGTATACTTATTTTCACTTCCTGCTGCAAAATCCGGATAGCCATTGTGGCAACTCATGCACTCCAGTTCTATCATCCGTTGAAACCGGGTATTGGCGCCTTTTTCAAAGCCCGGAGCAAGGTCCCATCTGTGTTTCTGGGTGTAGAAGGTGATTGGCGCCTGGTACAGATAGCCATTGGTGCTGAACATATGCGAGTTGGTATGCTGCCCCGAACCCACTATATAATTTACCTGCTGCACCCTTTTATGTACTGTATCCCTGCCTTCCAGCCGGTACTCCATTATGTAAAACGAGTCATTTGAAAAGTAGGGCTTGTAATAATAGTCCAGTGCAGTATCATATACCAGTGCATGGGCAGAGGAGAAGTCGGCTGCTGTTTTTTCTTTATTGGCCGTACCAAACGACTGCCCCATACCTGTCTGTATAAAAGTCTGGTAAATAGGCTCGTGGCAGCTGCGGCATGTTTGCATAGCTACATAATGCGCGCCGGTATCATAAACGTTTTTCCATAGCGAAGCTTCATGGGTTTCATTATCTATATTTTCAGTAGCAGGGTTGTGGCAAAAAAAAGTGGGCAGTGTTATGGCAAACAGTGCGAGGGTGATCAATATGTTACGGAGAAGGCGTGTGGGCATTGGTTTTTAAATATTTTGAAGTTTATCACCCAAATATCGCCAATGTAAAATCCTTCTTCCCCTTCTGCACCAGCACATATTTCCCATTCAGTAAATGGTCCTGACTTAGTTTGAAATCAAGGGCTGTTACCTTCTCTTTATTAATGCTAACACCGCCATTCTGCAGCATTTTTTTTGCTTCCCCTTTCGATGCAAATACGCCGCTTTCGGCCAGGAAAGTAATCAGGTCTAACCCCTCAGTCAGCGCTTCTTTCGAACCGGTTACCTGTTTTACGCCATCCATTACTTCCAGCAGTTGCTGCTCATTGAATGAGCGTAGCAGGTTAACAGAATCCGGATTAAACAACATCTCCGATGCCTGCTGTGCAAATGAAAGGTCTTCCTCACTGTGCACCATTATAGTCATTTCTTCGGCCAGTGCTTTCTGCAGTTTGCGCTGGTGCGGGGCTGTTTCGTGCTCTGCTATCAGCGCTTTAATTTCGGCTACCGGTTTAAACGAAAATACCAGCGCCATCTTTGCAGCATCGGCATCGGCAAGTTTCAGCCAGAACTGGTAAAACTGGTAGGGTGATGTTTTGTTCCGGTCGAGCCAGATATTGCCGCTTTCCGATTTACCGAATTTACTGCCATCACTTTTTGTTATCAGTTTGCAGGTAAAGGCAAAAGCATCGCTGCCGCCCTTACGGCGTATCAGTTCTGTTCCGGTAACAATATTGCCCCACTGGTCGGCGCCACCCACCTGCAGCAGCACATTCTGGTTTTTGTGCAGGTAGTAAAAGTCAAAGCCTTGTATCAGCTGGTAACTGAATTCAGTAAACGACATACCTGTCTCCAGGCGGTTCTTAACTGAATCCTTCGCCATCATATAATTCACTGATATGTGCTTGCCTATATCCCTTATAAAATCGAGGAAGGAAAAGTTTTTAAACCAATCATAGTTATTCACCATCATAGCCGCATTGGGCACAGAATCGTTGAAGTCGATAAATTTTCCCAGCTGCCTGCGGATGCAGCCGCAATTGTGCATAATGCTGTCCATATCCAGCAGGTTACGCTCTTGCGATTTGCCCGATGGATCGCCTATCATGCCTGTTGCGCCGCCTACCAGGGCATAGGGTTTATGGCCGGCCCTTTGCAGGCGCATAAGTAGTGTTATAGGTACCAGGTTGCCTACATGAAGGCTGTCGGCAGTTGGGTCAAACCCGATGTAGGCCGATGTCATTTCTTTCAGCAACTGGTCTTCAGTGCCTGGCATTATATCCTGTAGTAGTTCTCTTTCTCTTAATTCTGCAACTAAATTCATGAATTTTTATGGTTGAAACGGGGCAAAAATAGCAATAAGAAACGGGCTTGAGTGCATATAGGTTAAGATTTATATGAAATACTATTTGGCCCGATTTATACGCTGATTTTATTTTGCGGCGCAATTTGTTTTATTATTCCGATATTTGTTTCTATCTTTCGGTGATACTAACAAAATCTCAGGCGTTGAAACGATTATTATACTCATTAGCATTGTTCCTTCCTTTGTGCCTTCAGGCGCAGCAAGACCATCACGAAATAGGCCTTACTGTGGGTGCCTCCAATTACTATGGCGATCTGCAACCTAAGCTGTTTCCGAATTATGGCTATTCGCCAATGGGAGGTATAGTTTACAAGTATTTTTTCAGTCCCCATGTTGGTTTGCGTGTTGGGGCATCTTATACTAATCTCACTGCTGCCGACAGTCTCAGCAACATTCCAGAAAATGTAGCCAGGAACCTCAGTTTTACTACCCATTTGTTCGAACTACATGGAGCGCTGGAGTTGAATTTCTGGCCTGTTGAGATTCTCAAAAAGAAAGCAACACCTTATATATTCGGTGGTGTGTCTGTATTCTATTTCAATCCTTTTGCCGATAATAATGCCGGCGACAAGGTATATTTAAGGCCATTAAGTACCGAGGGCGAGGGCTTGTCTATGTATCCCGGGCGCAAACAATACAGCCTTGCAAATCTTGCTTTCCCATTTGGCGGTGGTTTTAAGTTTTTCATTGGTAAAACAATTATGCTGACAACCGAATTAGGCTTCCGCTATACTAATACCGACTACCTCGACGATGTAAGTAAAACCTATGTTAACCTAGATACATTGCAGGCGCACAAGGGATTGCTGGCAAGGCAGATGTCGTTCAGGGGCAATACAGTTGCCAATTGGAGTGGCATTAACCCCGATAATGGTTTTCAGCGTGGCGACCCTACCGGAAACGATTGGTACTGGTACGCCAATATTACGGTTACCGTTTATTTCCGTGCATTTGGCAATCCAAGGCAGTACTTAAAAACAAAGTGTCCGCAGCTTTTCAGATAAATTTATTACACCTTATAAATACAATGGCAGCACCTCAAAATGCTGCCATTTTTGTTTTAACAAATATTTAGTAAAAATTATCGATTTTTATTTTAAGCAGCCATTTCATTTGAGTAGAAACTTTGTACCTTTATGTCGGGTATATTTTTCATAAGGTGTAAGCAGGGCTTCGGATTATTCTGAGGCCCTGCGCTTTTTTTATGGGCTATACCCAATATTCAGGTTTAGCAGGGACTAATACCAATTGGACCATAATGGAACAGTATGAAAAAATCTCGCGCAAAGGCGCAATGAGCAAATGTAATTTATAAGGCAGCAAAGAATACCAATGCCGGTTTATAATGTCTATTTGGTATAATTTGTTCTGGTAAATAATTGCGTCTTTTGTTCAAAAAGTTGCCTGTTTTCGTCAAAAAAACTGCGTGTTTGTTGCGTGTTTCGTTCAAAAAATTGCGTTTTTTCATCGAAAATTGCGTCTTTTTGCAGATTTATTTCGCGCAAAATATTGATTTTCATTGTTTTAAATTTTTGAACAAGATTTTTCAGGATTAACCGGCAAACCCCAATGGGTATGGATTTTCAACTTAGTGCAGGTCCATTGGCAAACTCTCTGAGCCGGGCTAATTGACTAGTTTTTTTTGTTTCAATAAATTGTGAGGTATTTTGATTGATAATCATAGGGTTAACTTAAAAAAACTGAACAAAAACTGAACAAAAACTGAACAAAAACTGGACAAAATCTGAACATGTCATTTGATTATTATATTATATTGAGTCTTTTATTTTTAGAGTTAGGGTATAATTGAAAAAATGTTTATAAAGTTATTATGCTTAATAAATTGATTATCAGATTTTATGATTAATATTTATGATGAAAAATAGGGTATAATCAGGGTATAA
>CAIVEH010000172.1 GCA_903904855.1 uncultured Bacteroidota bacterium
CACGCGGTCATTACTTGTAGCCGTAGAGCCGTTGCAATGCAACGGCTCTACCATATAATTAGTAATATTATTACAATTGAATTCTATGCCATTACCGCCCCATACATCTCCAGCTTCTGTGCCTTCACGCGGTCATTGCTTGTAGCAGTAGAGCCGTTGAATTGCAACGGCTCTACCAAATAATTATTAATATTATTACAATTGAATTCTACGCCATCACCGCCCCATACATTTCCAGTTTCTGAGCCTTCACGCGATCATTACTTGTAGCCGTAGAGCCGTTGAATTGCAACGACTCTACCAAATAATTATTAATATTATTACAATTGAATTCTAAGCCATCACCGCCCCATACATCTCCAGCTTCTGAGCCTTCACGCGATCATTAGTCATATACTCATCAAAGCTCATTTCACGGTCAATCAGTCCGCTTGGAGTCAGTTCCAGCACTCGGGTAGCTACGGTATTTGCCAACTCATGATCTCGCGTGGTAAAGAGGATAGTACCCCTGAAATCCTTCATGCCATTATTCAGGGCAGTGATGCTTTCCAGGTCCAGGTGATTCGTTGGTTCGTCCATCAGCAGCACATTGCCTTTCAGCATCATCATTCGACTCAGCATACAGCGCACTTTTTCGCCCCCGCTCAATACTGTAGATTTCTTCAATGTTTCTTCGCCAGTAAATAGCATCCTGCCAAGGAACCCACGAATAAAAGTTTCGTCTTTCTCTTCAGAATACTGACGGAGCCAATCAACAAGTGTATTGTCATTATTCGGGAAATACGCCGAGTTATCAGATGGCAGGTAGGTAGTAGTTGTTGTAACGCCCCATTTAAACATGCCGTCAAACTCCTTATCTTCTCCAGCAAGAATACTGTAAAAAGCCCTGGTAGCAAGTGAATTCGACGACATTACCGCTACCTTCTGTCCGCGTTTCAAATCAAAGCTGACGTCCTTAAACAGCACTTCACCATGGAAGGTTTTACTCAGGTTTTTCACTTCTATTATCTGGTCGCCGGCTTCACGCACCTGGTTGTTGAACAGGATTGCAGGGTACTTACGGTTCGATGGACGCATCTCATCCAGCTTAATTTTATCCAGCGCTTTCTTCCGGCTAGTAGCCTGTTTCGATTTCGATGCATTGGCCGAGAATCGGGCAATGAACTCTTTCAACTCAGCTATCTTATCCTCAGCCTTCTTATTCTGGTCGCCGCGTTGCTTCAGCAACAGTTGGCTGCTCTCGTACCAGAATGTGTAATTACCTGTGTAAATATTAATTTTTCCAAAATCTATATCCGCAACGTGCGTACATACTGTATCCAGGAAGTGACGGTCATGCGACACAACCAGTACTATCTTGTCATAATCTGCCAGGAAGTTCTCCAGCCATATAATGGTTTCCAGGTCAAGGTCATTGGTAGGCTCATCGAGCAGCAATATGTCCGGATGACCAAACAATGCCTGCGCAAGCATTACCCTCACCCTCTGATTACCATCTATATTCTTTACCAGCTTGCTGTGAAATTCTTCTTTTATACCAAGGTTGCTCAACAGAGTAGCTGCATCGCTTTCGGCGTTCCAGCCATCCATTTCTGCAAACAGCCCTTCCAGCTCACCTGCCTTAATACCATCCTCTTCCGTAAAGTCTTCCTTAGCATAAAGGGTATCCTTTTCCTTCATGATGTCATACAGCACAGTATTACCACGAATCACGGTATCCAGCACAGTCACCTCATTATACTCATGATGGTGCTGCTTCAGCACACTCATCCTTGAACCTTTCGAGATATCTACCCTACCCGTAGTCGGATCAATCTCACCAGATATTATTTTCAGAAACGTAGACTTACCAGCCCCGTTGGCGCCAATAATACCATAACAGTTACCTTCCGTGAACTTGATGTTCACATCTTCAAACAGGATACGCTTGCCATAGCGAAGCGATAAATTATTAATTGAAATCATTGTCTTTTAGTCGTAAGTCTTTAGTCGAAAGTCTTTAGTTTACGCAACTTATATGAATTCCGAATGATCAACTCTTTTTTTTGGGGCTGCAAAGGTAGGTATAAGTAATGATAATAATCGCAATTTGAAAAAGCAAAGCGCAATTTATTGTGTTAAGAAATTATCAATTAAAATGATATTCAGGCTAATTGCGACTAAAATAAGATATTATTATCTTTTGTCCTTCTTGAAAAGCCAACAATGCACTTAAGTTTACCGATGTAGACTCCTACCCAATTTCGCTCAGACGGCTAAATAGATGATGGCATAAGAGCCTTCGCTTTATCTTTTGTCGAAAAACGATCATTAAATATAAACATTATATATGCGATGTAAAAGCTGGCTTATTCATGTGAATAATATCTGGTTTTTAAAAGTCACTTCGACCTCATTCATAAATGCAGCTTGAATACCTTTCAAAATACAAATATCCAACAAAACATCTGGCTTGCTTTACAAAAGCTAGCGCCTTAGTGATGTTGATTAAATAAAGTACACCATATTGCGAAGATATTTTTCTTTTTTACGAGGCGTAAAATCTGCGAATAGTGTACTATTTAAAGATTTTTACAACGAAGTAAAAAGGAAAAAGAACAAGTAAGATGGTGTACTTTATTTAATCAACATCACTTATTTTCAGTTTGCCGCATAAAACTAATAATCTCCAATATCATTTGCAAAATGTATTTAAGGCAACAAATGAGCATTATGGAGTCTGAAAATACTCATTACTAGGCCAGCTAATTTGCCCATTGCTAATAATTATCAGTAAACTATTGCTGCTCTTAAAATAATACAAGGTACTTGGGCCATTATAGAACAACAATGAACTGCTATCAGAATTACTAAAATTAAATAATTTTCCTGCCACAGAAATAGTCAAAGGATCTATAATATCAAGAGCAAATGAAGTATCCGGATAATGATATGTTGTGTCACGCAATGCCAATGAATGACGCCACAATCTTACACCGCCCATAGAAGCGGTATAAACAGGATCAGTGAATATCTTAATAGTTTTTGATGCAGTAAAGGCTGCATCGCTGTTCAGTACCAAAGTAACAGTATAGGTACCGGCAGCAGTATACACATGGCCCGGAGTGGCTGTAGCTGCGGTACTACCATCGCCAAAATCCCATGCCCAGGTAGTAACACTACTTGCATTGCTCGTAAAGGTGAGTGTATCGCCCACAATCCTGTTGCCGGTCCAGTTAAAGCCAAGATGAGCAGAATCAGCTAAACTGATTACAGGCGTGGTTGGTGTAACGGTGGTATGCTTATCAGATTTTTTGCAACTAAAAACTGATCCACAGATTAGTACTGATATAATAGGCAAAAGAACTTGAGCAGATAGTGATTTCATAAGATAAATGCATTAATAGATAATGGTATTCCTTTGAAAGATTCTCAACTATTAAAATTATTTAACAACAAAAATCATGCCAAATATGTATCCGTCTGATAATCTTTTTTCAGATTCAGTATAAAACAGATAAAAACGATGAAACACCCACCAATCATCTGATCAGATAAAAAACATTGCATGCCAGGTGTCGAAAAAATAGGTGCCCAAAAATTAACCTACCCTTTCGCCAGCGCCACAATATCCCTTACCTCCAATATCTTTTTCGAAGCGCCTTTGATCGCTGCATTGATCATCGCCAGCCCTACTTCCTTCAATGTGCAGAAACCAGATGGATAAAGAAGCCTGCCGATTTGGTACATCCAGGCAAAATAGCTGTAATAACTCTTTACATTTTTCTGCCCCTCAGTAGCCTTCATAAATCCCGGACGGAACATGTAGGCGTTTCTGAACATCTTTATCAGTTCATTTTCGGTAGCGCCCTTTACCCGAGCCCAGGCCATCCGGCTTTGACCGGTACTATCTGTGCTTTTTCCTGATACATAGCAAAAAGTCATCTCCGGATTAAGCCTTGCCAATATCTTCCCCACATAAAGAGTGAGGTCGTAGGTAGTATGATGGTAATCCTCCCTGCTAATTCCCACAGATGAAATTCCCAGGCAGAAGAAGCAAGCATTATAACCACTCAGCTGCCCCTCAATCGGCGCAAGGTCGAAAAAGTCTTTATGAATAATTTCCCGCAGTTTGGGGTGCGAAACCCCTCCCGGTTTCCGGTTGATGACCAATATCTGCGCCACATCATTATTTGCCAGGCATTCCATCAGCACACCCTCGCCTACCATGCCTGTGGCGCCCGTAACTATTACACGTATTTTCATAAACCGTATTGAATTGTATAACAAATGTACAATTCAATCCGGCCTAAATACTCAACGATTTACTCCGATAGTTGTAGCGGGAAACAACCAACTGCCAACTTGTAAACAGCCAACTTGCCAACCGCCTACTCAAGACTCACGCCTCTGCCATCTCAGGTGTCTCCTTCTTGTATGTTTCTGTCAGCTTCTTCTGCAGGTCGGGCGATACAGGTGCATAATGATCAAACTTCATCCTGAACCTCGCCCTGCCCTGTGTAAGGCTGCGCAATGAAGTGGAATACTGGTAGGTTTCGGCATGTGGCACTTTGGCACGGATTACAGTAAAATGTCCTTCCGTATCAAATCCTTCCATTATGCCCCTGCGCATCTGCAGATCGCCGAGTATGCTGCCGGTTACATCATCCGGGCAAAGAACCTCGAGCGCCATCACTGGCTCCATCAGCAGCGGATTAGCCTTGTTAAATGCATCCTTAAAGGCCATCATACCTGCTATCTTGAACGATAGGTCGTTACTGTCTACCGGGTGCATCTTGCCATCATACAGGCATACTCTTACATCAATCACATAAGATCCTGTAATAGGGCCGCTATGCATTTTTTCCATCAATCCCTTTAGCACCGATGGAATAAACCGGGCGTCAATCACACCGCCTACTATGCAATTATAATAAACCAGCTTGCCACCCCATGGCAGATCTATAATTTCCTTGCCACGCACGTTAAGGTCTGTTGGTTCGGGCATACCCTCATACCATGGCTCCAGCCTTATGCTCACCTCACCAAACTGCCCCGATCCGCCCGATTGTTTTTTATGCCGGTACATAGCCTCAGCCTTGCTCCTTATAGTTTCGCGATAAGCAATTTTGGGCTTCATATAATGCACATCCAGGTGATACTGATTAAGCAGCTTCCACTTAATTACAGACAGGTGCATATCGCCATGGCAATGCAGCAGGGTCTGCCCCAGCTCTGCCGATACTTCTACCCTTATGGTCGGGTCTTCCTCTTTCAGCTGGTGAAGTGCAGAGGCCAGTTTTTCTTCTTCTCCCTTCTTATTATTTGCCAGCGCCACACTCAATGTTGGCTCAGGGAAGATGATGGGCAGCAGTTCCAGTTGCTTGCCTTTTTCATGCAGCGTATTGTTTACGTGGGTATTTTTCAGTTTCAGGGTAGCGCCTATATCGCCTGCTATCAGCTCATTCACATTTATGCGCTTATTACCCTCCATCACATAAAGCTGGTTGAGTTTCTCAGTTACGCCGGTACTCTCATTCACCAGCTCCATACCGCTTCTCACAGTACCCGAATAAACCTTAAAAAAACTCAGCTCACCTATATGCGGTTCATTCACTGTTTTGTATATAAATATACACGCAGCGCCCTTGTTGTCGCACTCCAGTGTACCACCCTCCTTTAGTTGCTGGGCAGGCATTTCGCAGGCTGGTGGTACCACATTATCTATATAGCTCATCAGCCTGGCTACTCCTTTATTCTGCAACGCAGATGCACAGAATACCGGGAACAATTCATGCCTGGTCATACTCAGGTGCAGACCAGCCTTCATTTCATCTTCGGTAAGCTCACCCTGGTCAAAGTATTTTTCCATCAGGGTCTCGTCATTCGATGCTATGGATTCTATAAGCTCCTTATGCAGCTCTTCTGCCCTGGCTTTCTCACTGGCTGGAATGGGTAGTTTTTCTGGCTTCTCATTTTCGGCGTTGTATTTATACATCACCATGTTCAGCACATCTACAATGGAATTAAACCCTGCACCTGTATTCATCGGATATTGCACTACCACCACATGGTTACCAAAGTGATTCTTGGCCTCCTGAATTGTCTGGTCGAAGTCAGCCTTCTCGTGGTCCAGTTTATTTACTACAAATATGGTTGGTGTTTTAAACTGCTCAGTGTATTCCCATATTATATCGGTGCCCACTTCTACCCCTGCGCTGGCATTGAGCAGTATTACACCAGTATCAGCCACTCTGAGTGCACTGATAGTTTCACCTGAAAAATCGTCATAACCCGGAGTGTCGAGAATATTGATTTTATAGCCTTCCCATGGAGCATGAAGCAGTTTGGAGAATATGGTATTACCCCTTTCTTTTTCGAGATCGGTATAATCTCCTGTAGTGTTTTTTTCTTCTATACTGCCTCTGCGCTGGATGAGGCCCGCCTGAAACAACATGCTTTCTGCAAGCGTGGTTTTCCCGCTGCCGGAATGGCCGAGCAGCACAATGTTTTTTACGTGGTTACTGTCAAAATCTGGCATTATTTAGTTTTTTTAAGTTAACTAATAATTACGCAGAGATTATCTGAAATTTTATAAAACGGGGCTTCATTGCCAATAACAAACTAACCGCCGCGTATGTCACTATAAAATTAGACAAAGAAATTTCAGCTTGTATGCTTCCAAACGTCATTTTATGGCAAAAATGATCAAAATCATGAATCAGTGCATTTCGATTAGATTAAACCTTTCTTTTATAGACCGCCGCTATTTGTCGGTTATACCAATATTTTTTACTTTTGCACCCTAAATGAACATGCCTATGAATAGATCGCGGATATTGTTCACTTTTGCCTGCATTACGCTATCTCTGTTTTTGAGTAGCTGCCATACCACCCAGAAAACTACCACGACCAGATCTTCGAAGCCCCGGTTTATTAATGATATAGCCATTGCCCCGCACAACAAGAACCATGTTAAGGATAATGCTATTGACCCTAAAAAGTATACCAAACCTGCTGCTGCTACAAAACAAAAGCCTCATGCTGCGCAGGAGCCGGTTGCTGTAAAAACTGAAGTAAAACCTGAAAAGCCCATCTCCAATACCATCCGCCAGAAGTATGCGGATATTATAGGTGTAAAACCAAAGGATATAAACAATAGTGCCCTCTACCAGTTTATTGATAAATGGTACGGCACCAACTATCGCATGGGTGGCCAGGACAATAACGGCATCGACTGCTCAGGCTTTGCACAGAAATTGTATGGCGAAGTTTATGGCATAGATCTCTCCCGCACATCCCGTGAGCAATTTGATGACTGCATGCGCGTAAAGCGACCTTCCGATGCCCGAGAGGGCGACCTCGTTTTCTTTCATATTCACAGCAAGCACATTACCCATGTGGGTGTATACCTCGGCAACGATTTCTTTGTGCATTCCTCTACCACCGGTGGCGTTATGATCAGTAGCCTGAATGAGGACTACTGGCATAAATACTTTGCCGGATGCGGCAGGGTGCCGAGAGGGTGAGACAACTTGGGTTCCCGACTTCGCTGAAGCTATGGAGGGCGATGAATAAGTTCATAAGTGATAGGTTGTTTGTTGTTACAAGAGTAGGAAACTGCAAAATATATGAATTACGGTATACCCTTGACATTGCTTTTTCAACTTTTCAGCTTAATTGTTCAGGTAAAATCCGGTACATCGAATAGCTCAGGACCGGAAACATTACCATATATTCCCTTCCCCAAACCACACTATCCAAAATTTTAACTTTTACCATTTACCCCCTTTTTAGCTAAACCGTGCCTGTTTTATTATATTTGCCCACCTTGATCATTACAGGCTGATGCGCAGTATATTTATAAAAGAAATCAATTCCTTTTTCAGTTCCATAGTTGGCTATGTGGCTTTGCTGGTGTTCCTGGCGTTCTGCGGCGTTTTTCTGTGGATCATACCCGATTTCAGTATACTCGGTTATGGTTATGCATCTATGGACCGGTTCTTCGAAATCGCCCCCTGGCTGCTCCTTTTGCTGGTTCCTGCGGTTACAATGCGCTCTTTTGCCGATGAGTTCCGTACAGGCACCATTGAGTGGCTATCCACAAAACCGGTTACCGAAATAGATATTATTATGGGCAAGTACCTGGCTACTGTTGCCCTCATTATTTTTGCCCTGCTCCCTACCCTGCTCTATGTGTATACCATCAATAACCTTTCGTTTCCGGGCATCAGTCCGGATTGGGGCGCTATTACCGGCTCGTATTTCGGGCTGTTTTTCCTGGCAGCCACATTTGGTGCAGTAGGTATTTTCTGCTCATCACTCACATCAAACCAGGTTGTGGGTTTCCTTATTTCGCTTCTGGCCTGCTACCTGCTCTATACGGGTTTTGAACATCTGAGCAAGTTACCCAGTTTTTCAGAAGGCATAGATTATTATCTGAGCATGATAGGTATGGAATTTCATTACAACTCCATCAGCCGCGGGCTCATTGATTCAAGGGATGTGGTTTACTTTTTATCAATTATTGCATTGTTTATTGCGCTAACGAGGTTTTCACTGGTAAGCAGGCGTTAAAATATGGAATTGGGACTTTGGGCCATCAATTGCATGGTGAAAGAGTAAGGAAAATTAATATATAAACTTTAGACTAAATACTTCAGACTTCGGACTATTTTAAAAATGGCAGAAAAGAAAACAAATAAGAACCACAAGCAGAATCAGGCAATTGTGCGTATCGTGTTGATGGTGGCAATACTGATTTGTGCTAATATTCTGGCTTCTTATTTCCACAAGGGTATCGACCTTACCAAGGAGAAACGCTTTACACTCTCCGACCCTACCAAAAAGCTGCTACATAATATGAAAGAAGTAGCTGTGATTGATGTGTACCTGAAAGGCAAATTCCCGTCGGGCCTGCAGCGGCTACAGGAAGCAGTAAGGGAGCGGCTTTCTTCATTCAAGGATTTAGCAGGCAATAAAATCATATTCCGTTTCTCGGATCCCTTTGAAGGCAAGAGTGAAGATGAAAAAAAACAAATAAGCATTGAGCTGCGCCAGAAAGGAATAATACCCCTGGAGCTGCGCACTAACAATGAAGAAGAATTTACCAGCAAAATATTTTTCCCTTATGCCCTGATACAGTACAACGGCAAGGAAATGACCGTAAAACTTACCGAACAACTATCAGGCAGGAACTCGGAAGAATCAATATCTTATTCCGAAACCATACTTGAATATAAATTTGCCAGCGCACTGAATATGATGGGCAAGCCCGATGTAGCTCACCTTGCTTATGTAACAGGGAATGGCGAACCACTGGGTGTAAATACTTACGACATGCTCAGTTCGCTGGGACACCGCTACTGGCTCGATACTATTGACCTTAGGAGGGGCTCAGAAATATCTCTGGCTTATGATGCGATTCTTATCATTCAACCTACAGATACTTTTACAGGCCCTGAAAAGCTGAAAATAGACCAATATGTGATGAGAGGCGGACATGTGCTATTTTCGCTGAATATGCTCCAGGCATCCCTCGACAGTCTTGTGCATTCTCCTTCTTTCATTGCCATGGATTACCGGCTCGAACTGGACGAACTGCTCTACAGATATGGCGTACGTGTGAATAAAGACATGGTGGAAGATATACAGAATATGCAACTGGGCCGCACTATGAACGACGGTGCTCCGGAATTGCACAACTGGATTTACTACCCAAAAATCAACCCAACATCTGAGCACCCTATTGTAAGGAATATGGACTTCATAAGGGCCGGATTCACAAATAGTATTGATACCATACTTAGCCCCGGAATCAAGAAAACTGTACTACTGCAGACATCCAAATACAGTCTCAAAGCACAATCTCCTGTAAGGGTTAGCCTCAGTATGATGAACTATCCGCTAAAGGAGGAAATGTTCAACAAATCCTACCTGCCGGTGGCAGTTCTGCTGGAAGGCAAATTCCGTTCGGCTTTTACCAACAAGCTCGCGCCTTCCTACCTGAAGCTGCTGCACGACTCGCTGCACCAGGATTTCAAAGCTGTTTGCGACAGTGAAAATAAAGTTATAGTAACCTCTATAGGCGATGCATTTATTAACAGTTATAACCAGCGCGATGGCTACCAGCAAATGAACTATTACTACTGGACCAAAGAATATTTTGCCAACCGCGACTTCCTGCTCAATTGTATAGAATACCTTACTGATAAGACCAACATTCTGGAATCCAGATCGAAGGAAATGAAGCTGAGGCTGCTGGACAATATGAGGGTGAAGGATGAGAAAAGCACCTGGCAGTTTGTAAATGTAGCCATCCCCATTGGCGCTGTGCTTGTATTTGCATCGGCCTACTTCTTCTTCCGCAAACGGCGCTATGAAATTAAACTAAACGAAAAAACCCCTTCCGCAAATGTCTAAAACACTGGTATATATTGCTATATTATTAGTTCTTGGTTTCGGTATTTATTACTTTATTATCCGCAGCAGCGGCAGTCCGTATAGTGCAAGTGAAGCAGGATTTACCGTTAAAGACACAGGCGCTATTGGCAAGTTGTTTCTTGTAGCAGGCAATGGCGAATCTATACTGGCCGAACGTACAGATTCGGGCTGGATGGTCAATAAGCAATACCATGCATTACCCTCTGCACTTAACCTTGTCTTTAGAACCCTGGCTACCCAATCAGCGCTATACCCGGTTACTAAAGCTGCATATAACAACGTAATAAAGGGCCTGGCTGGCGATGCTATAAAAGTAGAACTTTATGGCAGGGACGGTAAAAAAATGAAAGTAATTTATGTAGGCGGAACATCTGTGAATAACACCGGAACCAATATGCTGCTGGAAGGCGCCAGCACTCCTTATGTGGTGCAGGTTCCCGGCTTCACGGGCTATCTTACATCCCGGTATACCACCACGCTTAGCGACTGGCGCGACCGTACGATTTTCAATATGCCTGCCAATGAAATAAAAAGTGTTTCGGTGCAGTATCCCGACAAGCCGATCAATTCGTTTGAGATAAGCAGGGAAAACGGCAAGCTGGAAATAAAGGGTGATCCTGAAATCACCAAAAACCTGGACACGCCCAATATGCACCGGGCTAACCTGTTTCTGGGTTATTTTACCAATATAAACTGTGAAGGATACCTGAATGGATTACCAGATAATGATACCACCATCGGCAAAGCGCCTAAACAATCTTCCATTGATCTGGTTGGTATGCATGGTCAGCATCAGCATGTAGATGTTTACTGGATGGCGCTCAATAAGCGCAGTAAAAATGTTACTGCTGCCGATGCAGATGTGCCGGATGATTATGATGCAGACAGGCTGTATGCTGTAACCAATAATTTTAAGGATACCGTGATGATACAGCGTTTTGTATTTGGCAGGATTTTCAGAAAGTGTTTTGAATTTTTCCAGTACGAAGCACCGCACCCGGCTAAAAAATAACCTTATTTCCTGCCGGTAATATCTGTTTTCCTAAGGGCATTCTGAAGCATAGTCAGATATTCGGCAGCCATCTTATTATCTGGTTGCGCATCAAGCGTACGCTGCATCCACACACTGGCCGAATCAAATTCTTTCATTTGCATAAATATCATACCCATATTGAACATAATGGTAGGCTCTTTACTATCCTTTCTCCAGGCATTCCGGGCAAGAACAAGCGCTTCATTGTATTTCTGCTCAGAGAAATACACAAAACCAAGGTCACTGAGCGCTGCCGTTAAATCAGGCTTAATCCGAAGGGATTCCTTGATATGGTATTCAGCAGAATCATACTGGCCAATATTCCGGAAGAAATTACCAATGTCCAGGTGGGCTTTGTAGTTATCTTGATAGATAGCAATTGACCGTTGAATATCATCAATACCTAACCTGGTAATGGACCAGCTGGAAGTATCTCCGGTGGATGCCGGGGTAGGTTCATTCAGTATCTTTACTGATCCCAAAGAATGCCAGAGCCGGGCATTTTCAGGCGCTTTTTTGGTATCGGCACTTAATAACACTGAATCATTCTTCCATTCTGCACTCCGGAGAATGGTAAGAGTTGAAAACACAAGTGAAACAGGTAATATCACCCACCAGAGTTTCACAGGTACCAACCTTTTGCTTTGCAGGTTTTCAGCTGAAGAAAATACCCTGAAAAGCAATACAGCAACAAAAATACAGAAGCCTGCCGATGCAAAGAAAACCAAACGTTCGGCCATCTCAGAGTATACCAGGAAAAACAGGTTGGAGAACAGTGCCAGATTGGCGAGATAAAACAATATGCCAAATGCTAACGGGTCTTTTGGTTTCTTAATTAACCTTAATACCATGGTTATGGCGGCAACCAGATAAGCAGCCAAGGCGAACCAGACCCATATATTGCCAAAGCCCACCGTATGAATAGTATTATAACTGTAGTCGGAAATTAGCGGCCAGGGAACAAGGAGCAACTTGAGATACATACCTAAAACCAATATGGCGGTTGGTATCCTTTGTGTTAAAATACCAGCCCCGGCCAACGGATTATCCAGAAAAGGAACGGCAGTTGTGTCGTGGCCTTTCAGCACCATTTGCCTTATTATCAAAAAAATTGCTGCCACAGTAATACTGCTGACAAATACCAGATGGCTCCGCATTTTATGCCCGTTCAGGTAACTATAAAACAGTACCGGAACTACAATAAGAAATGAAATAACAGTCTCCTTAGATAAAAATGCCAGCATCAGCAAACAGCCACCTGCCATCAGTTTGAGTATACTACCCTGCCGCTGATAGCTCATAAATGCCAGCAGAGATGAAAAGGCAAAAAAGAAACTCATCAGCTCATCGCGGCTCTTGATGTTGGCCACAACCTCGGTATGGATCGGATGTAGGGCAAAAAGCAGAGCAGCTATAAACCACATACCAAGGCTATGTGGGAATAGCCGGTTGAGAAAAACAAACAGCAATACCACACAACAGGCAAAAAACAGGATATTGAACAGGTGGCCGGTGAATGCATTCTCGCCAAACAACTGGTATTCGGCAGCAAACATCACCAGCGATAATGGCCTGTAATTTTCATTCACTATGTTGCGGTCGAAGCCAGCAAGGCGGGGAGTAACCATCAGTTCGGGTATACCAGCAAAACCCTTTTGCACGATGGTGTTTTTTTCTATCATCGCCAGGTCATCAACAGCAAATCCATTGAATAATGTATTGCCATAAACGGCCAGGGAGATGATGAACAGAATAATACATAAGCCTTTTGCATTTGAAAAAAATGACATATTCATCCTGTCTCCAGTATTGTTAACTACTTTATCTGATACAGATGCCATATTGATTTTCTCCTTTGCCAAAACAGGTTATTTCTTTCGTAGGGTGAAAGTAAAAAAATTGCCGTAATGAGGATAATCGATTTTTCGCAGTTCTAAATAAATACAATTCAATCCATAAAACCTACTTTGCAAAAACTGTTTGTACATTTGTTACTCTATTATTGAATGACATAGGAATGAGGCAACCTATTTCCAGGCATTACGTTTAATGCCAATTGAAATACATTCCGGGCATTAATCAATAAATGATTCAAATGATTTTATGCAGAAACAAATAAAATTTCTTGGGGTCAGTTCAGGTATCTGTGCAGCCACAGCCAGAGGAAAAATGGGGGCTGAATTGGGTTTTAATGCCATAAAAAAATATGCCAATACCCAGAAACCAAAAATTTTCAAAAAAAACAATGTAAGGGAAATTGTTTCATTGAAAGACCTCTATGCTTATATCGACAATCCCAAATACACCAAAACATTTTTCAACGACCTGAGACCCCCTACAATAAAGGGGCTGCCGAGAAAAATATTTGAATCTATACTCAACAATAAAGATAAAATTCTGGCCGATATCAGGGGCAAGAAGAAAAACCCTTTCAGCTTCTTATATAAGTTTATCAAAAAAAACAGGAAGAAAATATCACACGACGGCCTTGTTTTTCCGCATAGCCGCAATGTATCCAGGCACATTAAATACCTGTATGATATTTTTGAAGAAATAAGCATCAACGTTTGGGATACCTGTCACCGGAAGGAGATCCCGTTTGTTATTGCCGGCGATCATTCAACCGCAGCAGCTACAATTGCAGGTATTAAAAAATACCTCGCAGCCGAGAAGCCAGGAGAGCGCCTTGGCGTTATCTGGATTGACGCCCATGTAGATGGCCATTGCCCCTATTCCACCCCATCCGGCAACTATCATGGTATGCCTATTGGTATTGCCTTAGGGCTGAACCGCAATTATGCAAAAAACAGGAAGGAGAACATTCTCTCGATCCAGAATAAACTGGAATGGGCAAAGCTTTGTTCCATTCACGGATCAGACGAACCAATGCTTAAAAAAGAAGAGTTGGTTTATATAGGTCTCAGGTCGTGGGAGCCTCATGAGGAAGCATTACTGGAAGAGGTAAAGCACTATAAGCTCACACGTACCGATGAAACAAAAAGCGGCGGATCAGGATTAAGAAAAGGTGAGAAATGGAAAATATTTAATGGTGAAGCTGATGCGTTTCACATAAAAAACAAGACGTTGAATGATGTGTGTAATGAAACCATAGCACACTTAAAAAACAGTGGTTGCAATCACCTTTATATCTCGTTCGATATTGATTCAATTGATGGCAATTTAGTACCCGGTACAGGTACACCGGAACCTTATGGCCTGGCTGTGGACGAAGTAAAATACATGCTCAACAGGTTTTGGAATAATACCGAAGTACCAATAATAGGAATGGAAATGGTGGAGGTTAATCCACTGCTGGATGAGGATAATAAAACAGTAAAAACTGCTTTCGAAATAATAAAATCTGTAGTACAAAATAATGAACATAAACAACCATAATAAAGTAAAACTGCAACTGGCCGGCATCATTCAGGAGGTATTCCTTACTGCAGAAATTGAAGAACCATTGCAGGATATTTACAATTCCATTGGCTTTCCGCCCGATGCTGCTTTAGGGCATTATACCTACCCATGCTTTAACTTATCAAAAAAACTGAGAAATGCGCCCAATAAAATATCAGAACAGCTGGCGAAAGGTTTTACTGCTGGCGAAGTAATTGATAGTGTGCAATCTGTAGGCCCTTATATCAACTTCAAAATCAAGAGCAGTTTTTTAGGAAGGGTTACCTGCGATGAAATAGAAAACGGGCAAATGTTTGAGCGCCACCTCATTGATGCTCCGCCAAAAACAATGATCGAATACTCCCAGCCCAATACACATAAAGAACTGCATGTAGGGCATATGCGCAATCTCTGCCTCGGCGATGCACTTATAAAACTGCACAGGTATTGCGGTTACGATATCATCAGCGCTACTTTCCCGGGCGATGTGGGTACCCATGTTGCCAAATGCCTTTGGTACTTCAGGTATCATAACACAGAAAAAGTGCCGGTTGAAAACAAAGGCACATGGCTGGGTTCACTTTACACAAAAGGGCATCTGCAACTCGAGCAGGACGAAGGCACACCAAGGGAGGCCGAAAATAAAAAACAGCTTTCTGAAATACTTACCCAGCTGGAAGCGCAGAAAGGTGAATTTTATGATTTATGGAAGTCTACAAAAGAATGGTCTGTAGAGCTTATGAACCAGGTATATGAGTGGGCCGGAGTTCATTTCGACCGCTGGTACTGGGAATCGGATGTAGATGTATCTTCAACAGAACTGGCCCGCAAGTATTTCGAGAAAGGCGTCTTCATAGAGTCGCAGGGCACAATAGGTGTCGACCTCTCTGAATATAATCTCGGCTTTTGCATGTTGCTTAAGTCCGACGGGCATGGGCTGTATGCCACCAAGGATATCGAACTGGCAAGAAGAAAGTTTGATGATTTCCACATCGAGAAGAGCGTTTATATTGTTGATAAAAGACAGGCCCACCACTTCGCACAGGTTTTCAAAGTGCTGGAGATAATGGGCTATGAAAATGCTAAAAAATGCTACCACCTTCAGTACGATTATGTCGAGCTGCCCGATGGTGCCATGTCATCGCGCAAAGGCAATATTGTACCTATCATGAAGCTTATAGACAATATGCATGAGGTGGTAAAAAAAGACTACCTCAACAAGTACATTGGTGAATGGGACCAAAGCGAAATAGACAGCACCGCCGATATCATTTCAAAAGGAGCAATCAAGTATGGTATGATCAGGATCGACCCTTCAAGGAAGATTGTTTTCGACATGAAGGAATGGCTTAAAATTGATGGTGATTCAGGTCCATACCTCCAGTATACTTATGCCCGTATTAATTCACTGGTTAAAAAACTGGCCGACGAAATAAAAGCAGGTCACGACTGGTCGGTACTGGCGGAAGAAACGGAGCTGCAGCTTATGGTGAAACTGTCGGAGTTCAACAACCAGGTAGTGCAGGCCTGCAACGAATACAAGCCCAATGTGCTGTGCAATTACCTATACGAACTATGTAAAATATTCAATAACTTTTACAATGTATTGAATATCAGGCGAACAGAAGATGAGGTATTGAAAAGCACGCGGGTAGAGCTGACGAAATGTGTGGCAATAACACTAAAAAAAGGACTTTCGCTGCTAGGTATCCCGGTACCGGAGAGGATGTAAGTCTGCAATTTATATTAACAGATAAAACGGACTAAACCCTCTGAAAAAAATTAACTTTGATTACTTTTATTAATCCTTAATTTCACTTAAAATTTTAGTTGTTTTATAGATGATCAACAATACCACTTATTCAGATCTGGTACACCAGACATTCCATTTTCCCCAGGAAGGATTTGAAATAAATGATAAGGACACACTGCTTTTTAATAAAGTGGATATGCAGGCCCTGATAGATAAGTATGGTACGCCGTTCAAACTAACGTTTTTACCTAAAATAGGTATGCAGATTGCCAAGGCAAAAAAACTATTTGCCGATGCAATTCGTAAACATAAATACCAGGGTGAGTATTATTATTGCTATTGCACCAAAAGCTCTTATTTTTCATTTATTGTTGAAGAAACTTTAAAACATGGTGTTCATATCGAAACCTCATTCGACTATGACATCGACATCATAAGGCAACTCTATAAAAGAAGAAAAATCACCAAAGATATCCGCATCATATGCAATGGTTTTAAGACCCGCAACTATACACGCAGCATATCAAAGCTGATCAACGATGGCTTTAGAAACGTATTGCCCATACTCGATAACAAGAATGAATTTGAGGATTACAAAAAATCAATACGAACAAAAGACCCGGTAAATATTGGTATCCGCATTGCTACCGAAGAGGAGCCAACATTCGACTTTTATACATCAAGGCTGGGAATCAGGAGCCGCGATGTGCTGGAGTTTTATGTTGATAAAATGAAGGGTAATGAAAAGTTCAACCTGAAAATGATTCACTTCTTTATGAATAAAGGAGTGAAAGATGATGTGTATTACTGGAGCGAACTCAATAAAGTACTCAATATCTATTGCCAGCTCAAGAAGATATGCCCTGAGCTCGATTCATTGGATATCGGAGGTGGCTTCCCCATCAAGCACTCATTGGGTTTTGAGTACGATTATACTTACATGGTCAACGAAATAGTATCGACCATAAAAGGAGTTTGCAAAAAGCATAAAGTAGATACGCCCGATATTTATACCGAATTCGGTTCCTTCACGGTTGGTGAGGCAGGAGCAATAGTTTACAGCGTTCTCGATGAAAAAATGCAGAACGACCGTGAGATCTGGTACATGATCGACAGTTCATTCATCACAACCCTGCCCGATACCTGGGGCATAGGTGAGAAATTCCTGATGCTACCCATCAACAAATGGGATAAAGAATACCAAGAGGTGCACCTCGGCGGCCTTACCTGCGATGGCCACGACTATTACACCTCCGAAGAGCATATCAATGCCGTGTTCCTGCCCAAGCTGGAGAAAGAAAAAGGCAAAGACCCTCTCTATATCGGCTTCTTCCATACCGGCGCTTATCAGGACCAGATATCAGGCTACGGCGGCATCAAGCATTGCATGATACCATCACCCAAGCATGTGGTAGTAGAAATAGACAAAGACGGCAACTTCGAAGACTGGCTCTATGCCAAGGAACAGACACCGCAAAGTATGCTGAAGATATTGGGGTACATACGGTAGGAATTGGTGGAATTGGGGATTTGGAATTAGGGATTTGGGGTATAATTGTTTTATAGCCATTATTAAATTTGTTGTCCCGGCTTTTTGCATCTATTTAGCCTCATTGGCAGAGCCTGCCCTGAGGTATAGTTTATCCAGAGGTATCGAAGGGAAGGGGCACGTTTCAGGTGCGGATATCTATTGAGTTTGCTCAATAGATATCGTCATTCCGACGAAGGAGGAATCTCCCCAGCCCATGCAATCCGCCTAATCTATGCACTGATACTTATTACGCCACTTGAAAATACCGAACCTTCGGTGCCCCTCCGGAAATGATGGTAATATTGAGCTTGCCTGTTAATTTAACGTGAGTTCGATGGTTTTGCGCTACATTCTAACCCAATTTTTGAAGTACATGGTCCTAATCCCGAAGGGATTAAATGTCTATAGCATTAAATAAAACGTTTGGCCGATGCTGAAGGCATCGAATGTATTGTTGAGTTAAGTGGAAATCGTTACAAATAATTGACAATCTACTTATTATGCTCCGAACTGAGGTTAATTTATAATGGCCAGCCCAAAAATGAGCTGTAGCTCAAATAGAGTTATGCCGCAAATTCCCCCTTTAGCGTGGCCATTGTGCGTGAATGAAGGGGGCAGGGGGATGTCCTTATCGGCGGCGCCCATCCAGAAATTCCATTATGCCCCGGTAGTGGGCAACCAATTCGACCAGTATCAATTTTTTATTTTTTTATAACCTTAAACCTGGGGTTGCTGTAAATATAGCGGGTAAAGCGGATTGCAAATCCGCACCCATTTAGGTCAGGATTACAAATCCCGACCAGCTGGTATGCAAATCTTGCCCTACATAGCCAACAGCATTAAACGATTGGAATACTCCCATAAAGCTAAATTTATTTATTAATAAGAGTTTTGTAAATATATTTAAATTTCGTTGAGGTTTTAATACAATATACTATTGATGATTCAAAATCTGAATTATCGCCAAAATAATAACTATTGACCCTTCCGTGCCAGGTATTATCTAATCTAAAGCCATTCTCTCGTTCATACATTTTATATAGCATGCTATTTGAATTTGTTGGACGAGTCTCATATGTCCTTGAGTAGTTTTTTAAAATATTATGTTTACCATCGAAAATATAACATGTTTTACGTATTTGAACATCTTGATTTTCTGGCATAACCAGACCTGTAAGTCGAGTATATATAGCGTTATTTGCAATAATGTATTCTTCTCGTATTCCATTGTCCGATGTTACGATAGTGATTTTCTGAGATAAATAATTACTCTTAACTGAGTTGTAAAGCAAATTGTCTGGCCTCGTTTTATCCATAAAATCCGATTCGTAGTCACTCCAATCTTTCTTATCTATCGTTTCAAACGCCTCTCGATCAAATATATAGTCCTTAAATTGTGAATAGTAATCTGACTGCAGATAACTAATATTATGCTCAAATTTCGAATTTAGTTGTACGGATTTTTCAATGTATTTAACTATACGATTCAGAGAATCATAATAGTAGTATACCCAATACTCATCATTTTGATATTTGGCATACATACTATCAAGATGTAGAGTGTAACTGTAGTAGTATTTATTTATTATAGTATCTTTCCTTGTGGTTTTTAATACAACAATTGTTCTGGCTTTGTTAGAATAAAAATAATCTTCTCTTAAAATAGCGGAATTATCTTTATGTGTATCTGAGTCTCTTAATACATTTGAAATTAATCCGTATTTATTATAGTATTCGTACTCGAAGAACTTCGATTTACAAAATAATAATCGATAGATACTTCTATTTTTAACTGCCTGACTGGCAAATTGAGAATAATGAGGCGGAAAATCTTTTTCAGGTATTAAGTAGGTATACATGCAAAGGTGTGAAGCTAAAGAGTAGTCAAAGTCTAGTTGACAAGGCCCTGAGTATCGTTGAGCATATGCAAATGTGGGAATGAAACAGAGTAGAATAATTTGCATGCTGTTTTTGCTAAAAAAAAAGGTAAAAAATTTAAAACCTAAATTAGCAATCTTACTACCCATAACCCAAAACATTAAAAAGTAAACAATCATCAAAAGCGGAATACTCCACAACGAGATATTCCTGCTTAAATAAACGGATGAACAAACATTCTGGTATGTTGGGCAAAGATTCATAATGATAGAAGTCAAAACTATTCCTAAGCAGAAGATAGTTCTGCTAAAAAATTTTAAGTTTGCCCCAGGTTTCCTTCCTCTCGCAGCCGATGTCTCCACGAAGCAAAGCATTTGTGAGTGGGGGGATTCAGCGCATCAGGGTACCGCAGCTGATGTACCCATGCATTCAGACAACTTCACCAAATTCCACAAATTCCTAAATCCCCTAAATCCCAATTCAGACAAAAAATCCTGTATTCCTCCAATCTTTAAAATCGTGTTCAGACAACCTCCTAATCCCAAAAATCCCAATTCAGACAAAAGATCCTGTATTCCTTCAATCTTTTAAATCGTGTTCAGACAACCTCCTAATCCCCTAAATCCGCGATTCAGACAAAAAATCCTGTATTCCTCCAATCTTTTAAATCGTGTTCAGACATTCCGCGAAATCCCTTAATCCGTTTAATCCGCGATTCAGACAACCTCCTAATCCCAAAAATCCCAATTCAGACATTCCGCGAAATCCCTCAATCCCCTAAATCCGCGATTCAGACTGCATAGTTGTTTTTGAAACTAAAGATTTCTACAATAGTATTAATTTTTATATTTTATTAATAGAAATTTTTTCTCGTTTCCTATATAATATATTTTTGCTTTTATTCTTGATTCTTTGTTGAAAATACAAAACAAATATTCATAATCATTCATTACGATTGTTTCATTTTTGAAATGATATTCGGAAACAGATCTATCTTTTATTATTGTTACCTTGTTATCAACTATCATACTTTCATCCTCAGAAGTTGTACTTGTATTTAATTCATTAGTTATTCCGTAATTTGTATTGCAGCCGCTTACATCTTCTTTTCTGTAATTCATGTTTAAAAAAGCGTATCTTGTGATTTATGGATTTCTTTTGTTGCAACTGAATATGCAACTTTACAATTACCACCAAGTTCAATAAATGTATCTATACTCATAGTACTGCCTGAATGAAGTTTAATTAATTTGGCTTTTTCTATGGATATTAATATGCTATCTATATATATGGAACTAATGCTATATTCTTCGTTTTGTGTAAAAGTATATTTTAATATTTGCTTATTATGGGTAGAAGAGATTAAAACACTATCAAGATTCGAGCTATAAAAATAGGAGATATCTAATTCATTAATGCTATCAATTTTAATAGTATGGTTATCATATGTTTTAAATATCCTTGTTAGATGTTCATTTATTATACTATTTGAGTTGTAATATCTAAAAGAATAAATATCATTGTATATTGAGAATTTTGTTTTCTTTTTAGAATTATAATGAGGAGAATAGCTAATGGGAAAATGATATAAAGGACAATAAATCCTAATGATTGAATCAGGTAATCCAGATGAATTGTATTTCTCAATAATCTTACCTGAAAATTTATGTCCAATGAAACCATTATATTTTATTGTGCAATAGAAATTATTTTTGAAATTATATGGAATAAACTTACTAGAGAATAGGAATCCATTATGATCTATACTA
>CAIVEH010000173.1 GCA_903904855.1 uncultured Bacteroidota bacterium
ACAATTTTACACAGCGAGCAATATAACACCCGCCACCTAAAGAAATTCCCACCCTATATCCTTCCGGCAATATTTACCTTCATATTTTATCATTTCAGCATTTTCATATGATTTCAACAATGCCTGTTTTAAATCATCACCTAAAGAAGTTATTGCCAATACCCTACCCCCATTTGTTACAATTTCCGCCTCATCAGAATTTAAATTTTTGACTTTGGATTTTGGACTTTCCCTGGTTCCGGCATGAAATAAATAACTGCCCTTTACATGTTCAAAACCCGTCATTACCCTGCCCTTCTCATAATCGCCCGGATACCCCTCCGAAACCAGCATCACAGTGGCAGCCGTTTTATTGCTGAATTCAGCCTTAACCTCATTAAGTTTGCACTCTTCCATTTTAATAATCAATTCAACAAGGTCGTTTTCAAGGCGGGGCAGTACCACCTCGGTTTCAGGGTCACCCAGCCTGCAGTTATACTCTATTACATAAGGCTCACCCTTTACCTTTATCAGCCCAAAGAATATAAAGCCCTGATAAATGATTTTTTCGGCTTTTAACCCATTGATAGTGGGCACAACAATCCGCTCATTCACCTTTTTCATAAACTCATCATCGGCAATTGGCACCGGCGATATGGCGCCCATTCCACCGGTATTCAATCCGGTATCGCCCTCGCCTATCCTTTTATAATCCTTTGCTTCAGGCAGTAATATATAATGTTCCCCATCAGTAAATGCAAACACCGACAACTCTATTCCATCCAGAAACTGCTCAATCACCACAGTTTTACTTGCATCCCCGAATTGCTGGTTCATCACCATAGCCCTGAATGCCTTAACCGCATCTATTGAATTCTGAGCAATAACCACACCCTTTCCTGCTGCAAGTCCATCAGCCTTAATCACATAGGGCGGCTCACTCCTTTTTATGTAAGCCACTCCCCTTTCAAAGCTCTCGGCAGTAAATTCCTGGTAAGCGGCAGTAGGTATATTATGCCGCGCCATAAACTTCTTTGAGAATGCTTTGCTGCCTTCCAGTTGTGCCCCCTCCTTCGATGGACCAACAATTATGATATGCTTTAAGGTGGCATCATTTTTAAAGTAATCATAGATACCAGCCACCAGCGGATCCTCCGGCCCGGGAAACAGGATATCGATCTTATATTCCAGGCAGGCCCTTTTCAGCGCAGCAAAATCATTAACCCCGATAGGCAGGTTAATACCATATTCACTGGTACCTGCATTGCCGGGTGCAATAAAAAAAGTACCGCAAAGCGGGCTTTGACTTATTTTCCATGCCAGTGCACACTCACGTCCGCCTGATCCGAGAAGTAGAATATTTTTCATTTTATTTTATTCGATGCAAAAAAACTAAAATTATCCATGCTCTTTCTATTTTTTTTCTATCTTTCACAATCTTTCTAAAAATCAATTTTCAATTTACCGCTTATGAGTCAGCAAAGCAGTGGCCATCCTAAAGGACTTTACGTCTTGTTTTTTACCGAAATGTGGGAACGTTTTAGTTATTATGGAATGAGAGCTATTCTCATTTTGTTCATGACTAAAATGCTCACTTTTGATTCTAAATTGGCTTCAGGCATCTACGGAAACTTCACGGCCCTGGTTTACTTAACACCACTGATAGGTGGATTTATCTCCGACAGATACTGGGGCAATCGCAGGTCAATTGTTGTTGGTGGTATTACTATGGCAATCGGCCAGTTTGTATTGTTTTTCTGCGCATCCATGGTTGCTGTTGATATGCATACAGCTATAATTCTTTTCGTTGTAGGTCTTACTGCCCTTGTTATCGGAAACGGGCTTTTTAAACCCAATATTTCTACAATGGTAAACCAGTTATATGGTCCGGGCGACAAACGTGTGGATGCTGCTTTTACCATTTTCTACATGGGCATCAACCTTGGCGCATTGTTTTCCCCATTGATTTGCGGCACCCTTGCCGAAAAAGTAGATTATAAGTGGGGCTTCTTTGCAGCTGGTGTGGGTATGGCTTGTGGCCTTATAGTTTTCCAGTTGCTTAAAAACAAATATATCGTTACAGCAGATGGACAGCAGATTGGCACCAAGCCACCTAAAAAATCTGAACCTGTTGTTAAAGATGCGTTCGAACCAATCAGCAACAATGCTGAACAACTCAAGCCAAAAGGAAATGAATTTTCTGCTGCACGTATTGGCCTTTGGCTTGTAATTTATGCGGCCTTATGGTTCGTGTTTATGCACTTTGTAGGATTTAACTGGATAAGCACATTGGTTTTTGCTACCTCAATCTCAGCTTCCGGTTTTATTATTACCGACCCATTGTTAAGCTCAGTTGAACGCAAAAGAATCGTGGTTATTTATATTGCTGCATTCTTTGTTATATTTTTCTGGAGTGCATTTGAGCAGGCGGGTGCATCGCTTACCATATTTGCAGATAAACAGGTTGATCGGCACATTTTCGGATTTGAAATGCCTGCAAGCTGGTTTCAATCTATAAATCCCCTTGCTATTATTGTATTTGCCCCACTGTTTGCCACCATTTGGGTAGCTCTTGGCAAGAAAAACAGAGAACCTGCTTCTCCGTTAAAACAAGCAATTGGCCTCGCACTTCTTTCCATAGGTTATCTGGTAATTGCTTTTGGAGTTAAAGGCGTTGATGGTGCAACAAAAGCATCTATGTTCTGGTTAATAGGCATGTATATATTGCATACATTTGGCGAATTGTGTTTATCTCCTATTGGCTTGTCTATGGTTGCCCGTTTATCACCTGCACGGCTTGCATCCCTGTTGATGGGTGTTTGGTTTCTTGCAAATGCAATGGCCAATGACTTTGCAGGAATGCTCAGCACGCTTTACCCTGAGGGTGGAAAAACCACAAGCATTTTTGGTCACCAGATTGCCACTTTGAATGATTTCTTCATGATTTTTGTAGTTTTTTCAGGCGTTGCTGCTGTGATATTATTCATGATTTCTAAATGGATGCTGAAGATGATGGGGGGTATCAGATAGGCTTTAATATTTTCCATAAAATATTAAAGGTGGAATCCAGATACCACTTAAAAAAACGGGGCGATTCCGAAAAGCCTTATGAGTAGGAGAATTATAAATACTGCAAGCATGAACTATTATTTGTATGTCCTGAAGAATTTCGCCCTCTTTACAGGAAGGGCCAGACGGAAAGAATACTGGATGTTTACGTTGTTCAATTTAATATTTGCTATTGTTGCTATGCTTCTGGATAAAATGCTGGGTCTGTCATTCCATATGAATGGCATAAGCCTCGGCTATGGTTACATTTATGCACTTTATGGATTATTTGTTTTAATACCAGGGCTGGCTGTTATGGTCAGGCGATTGCATGATGTAGGTAAAAGCGGATGGTTTTTTCTTGTTGTATTAATTCCTATTGCGGGTGCTATTTGGTTATTGGTACTTTTGTGCACCGACAGCAAGCCGGGAACAAATAAATGGGGCCCAAATCCAAAAGGAATTGGCAATAACGATTTCGACTCTATAAATGTATAACAGCTGAGCAAAGTCTGAATCGTTAATAGATCACATAATGAGCAAAGCCACATTTTAATAAATGTGGCTTTGCTCATTAATGTTTATTGTAGCAAAAGAAATTTTATTCACATTCCCCAAGGTAAAAAAAAGGGGGATTAAAAAATAAAGTTTAATTTGGAACTTTAACCTCTAATTCAACCAACATTTATATAAAATGGCAACCACCTCAGCATCCTCAGAATTGACACTGGATCAGATCCAAACCTTTGATGGCAAGTACCCCAAGCAACTCTGGTACCTTTTTCTATCCGAGATGTGGGAACGGTTCGCATTCTACGGTATGCGCGGTATGCTTACCGTTTTTATGGTTGAGCATCTAATGGAGCATGGAAAGTTGATGACTGAAAAAAACGCCGATCTTAAATACGGAGCTATTCAGGCATTTATTTATACGATGGCTTTCGTTGGTGGTCTGTTTGCTGATAAAATACTTGGTTTCCGTAAATCCATTTTCTGGGGAGGATTGTTAATGATAGTCGGCAGTTTTACGCTTGCCTTTTCTCCTGAGAATTTATATTATATAGGTATCAGTTTTACTATCGTAGGAACAGGCTTTTTCAAGCCCAATATTTCAACAATGGTGGGCAACCTATATAAGGCTGCAGACCCAAGAAGGGATGCCGGATTTGGTTTATTTTATTCTGGCATAAATATAGGTGCGCTTCTTGGCGGCTATTTCTGTATCGGAATTGCCGATTATAAAGGTTGGTCAAATCCATTCTGGAATGCCCACTCTTGGAATCTTGCATTTTCACTTGCCGGATTTGGTATGGCTTTAGGACTGGGCATCTTTATTTTCACAAAAAGAACCTTGGGCCCAATCGGCTTATCTCCACTTATCAATAAGGTATCGGCAGCTAAAATAAAAATTTATGACATAATGGTTTATGCCGGTTCCTTACTGGTAATTCCATTTATTCTTCTTCTGGTTACCAATACCGATTATACCGATTATTTCATGTACACGGTAGGGCCTGCTGCACTCCTGTATATAATCTATGAGTTGTTTAAGTTCAATAAAGTTGAAAAACAAAAGCTGGTAGCAGCTATCATTTTCATCATTTTCTCTATCTTTTTCTGGGCATTTTTCGAACAGGCTGGTGGTTCATTGAGCCTGTTTGCCCGGTATAACCTGAATCATACAGTCCTTGGCATAACAATGAACCCTAACAAAATCAACAACTCCGCCAATTCATTGTTTGTTATTGCCTTCAGCCCGCTTTTTGGCCTGCTATGGTTATGGATGAGTAAAAAGAAAATAGAGCCAAATACAGTTGTAAAATTCGGTCTTGGCTTTTTGTTTCTGGCTGGTGCATTCTATGTATTCTACTATACCCGCTTCTTCTCTGATATCAACGGTATAACTTCATTAAATGTGTTCACGCTCGCCTACCTTGTTATCACAATTGGCGAACTGTGCCTCTCCCCAATCGGCCTCTCTTTAATGACCAAACTAGCCCCTCAAAGACTACATGGTATGATGATGGGGATGTGGTTCCTGGCAAGTGCTTACGGACAATATGCTGCTGGTATACTCGGCGCAGGAATGGCTACTGCTGATGAAAAGGCTCCACTGACAGTAAAACTGATGTCTTATACTGATGGGTACAAACATCTTGCTCTGTATGCATTAATAGCAGGTGTGGTGCTGATCCTTATTTCGCCACTGTTGCGGAAACTGATGCACGATGTGCATTAAGTTTCTTAACTTTATTATGCAAAATCAAAGCTTATGACATTCATAGCACTAAAAGAAAAACTTCACGAATATATTGAGCATGCTGATGAAAAAAAAGTAACAGCTATCTATACTTTGGTTGAAAATGAAATTGAGGATACTAATTTTGTGTATGATGAAGATACCCTGGATATGCTTGAAAGCAGGGTTCAGGAGTTTCACGATAGTGGCCACCCAGGATATACTGTTGAGGAATCAATGGAATTTGTAAAAAATGAACTGAAAAAACGTGGCCTATAAACTTAAAATAACGCCCAGGGCCGCTTTTGATATAACTGATGCCTGTGAATGGTATGAATCACAACAACCTGGTTTAAGCCATCGTTTTTTATCCGAGGTTCATAAAGCATACAAGAATATTCTTGACCACCCGGAACATTATAGCTATGTATCGGCCAAAAGAAAAAATAATTTAAGAGATGTCGCCCTGAAAAAGTTTCCTTATATAGTGGTTTATGCTATCATCGGTGAAACAATTATAGTCTACACAGTATTTAATACTTATCGCAAACCTAAATATAAATAGTATAGAAATCTTATCAAATCAACTGTGTTACTGAGTATACCAAAGCCAGAATAAATTCATAACCAACATCATTTTCCCCATCCCCAATTTTCCCTAATTTCACCCCCACAAAAGTATACAATGAAAGATCACGCACATAGCGAACAGCATTTCCACAGCTCTGAAATGGTTACCGATATCGTTATTGGTATGAGCGATGGACTAACTGTGCCGTTTGCCTTGGCTGCAGGATTGAGTGGTGTGCATGACATTCATACTTCAACCATTATCACCGCAGGTTTCGCCGAAATCGTTGCCGGCTCAATTGCCATGGGGCTAGGCGGCTACCTTGCCGGCCGCACGGAAATGGACCATTATGATGCCGAACAGAAACGCGAAGAATGGGAAGTGGATAATCTGCCTGAGAAAGAAAAAGAAGAAGTACGGGTTATTTTTGAAGGCATGGGCCTCAGCCCCGAAACCCAGATTCAGATAGTAGATGAAATGTCGAAAGACAAGGCCAAGTGGGTGGATTTTATGATGCGCTACGAACTGGGCCTCGAAAAGCCCGACCCCAAACGGGCCAGGAACAGCGCCATGAATATAGGTATCTCATACATTGTGGGCGGCCTGGTTCCCCTCTCTGCATACTTCTTCAATTCAGCACCATTAGATGGCCTTAAATGGTCGGCATTAATAACGGTAGTATGCCTGTTTATTTTTGGTTTCTTCAAAGCTAAAGTTACAGGCCAGAACCCATGGCAGGGTGCAATAAGGGTAATGCTCATAGGCTCAGTAGCAGCAGCTGCAGCATTCTTTATAGCCAGATTGTTTAATCATTAATCCCAAATTCCAAATAACCAATTCCCAAATCACCCAATTGCTAAATATTCCTAAAAATGTTTGCAACTATAAAAATACCTTCGTTACTTTGTATCTCAAAGCACTTTTAGTATGCAGCCCGACAATAAAGATACCTCCCTCGAAGCGCTCAATGATATCCGCACCATCATGGACCGCTCGGCACGTTTTATATCCTTAAGTGGCTGGTCGGGTATATGGGCAGGCTGCACCGCATTGTTGGGCGCCTTATGGGCGAAAAGAATGCTACATGATATGGATTATGACCTGGCTAAACAATCTTATGCCAGTCACTTTTTGCTCTCAGAAAATAATCTGTATAAATTCATTTACCTGGCAATACTGATATTTGTTGTAGCACTTACCGGCGGGCTGTTTTTCACAATCAGAAAAGCCAATCGGCAGGGCCTCAAGGTTTGGAACCATGCCTCCCGTCAGCTTCTGCTGCATTTGTTTTTCCCTATAATGGCCGGAGGATTTTTCTGCATATTTTTTATTAATGATGGAGTTACTTTGTACATAGCTCCGGCCTGCCTGGTTTTTTATGGCCTGGCATTGATCAGCGCCAGTAAATTCACCTTATCTGATATCCGATACCTGGGAATGATTGAAGTGGCGCTTGGTTGTATCAACCTGTTTTTCCCAGGCCACAGCCTTTATTTCTGGGCTGCCGGTTTTGGTGTACTGCATATTTTGTATGGTATCTTTATGTGGAATAAGTACGATAAATGACTGGCAGATGAGCAATCCGATTGAACAACTGAATAAAGTATTCGACAGCCGTATCCGTATAGGTATTATGAGTGCACTGATGGTAAATGAAGACGTAAACTTCAATGACCTGAAGGCGCTTATAGATGTTACCGACGGCAACCTTGCATCTCACCTCAAGACACTGGAAGACAACAGCTACATCAAGGTGCAGAAAGGTTTTATAGGCCGCAAAACAAATACCGTTTACAGCATTACCAAAACCGGTGAAAAAGCTTTCAGAACACATATCGATGCACTCGAAAAAATCATTAAAGGACTGAATTAAATTTTTTTGCTCCTTTTACTTTGCATTTCAAAGCACTTTTAAACAAATAAAACAAACAATGAAAACAGGATCAACTGCAAATTATTCTGCAACAGCTATAGCCCGCATCTCATTCATCATTACTTGTTTTACTATCTTCTTAATAATACTTGTTTTTACATTTTCAAATCTATTCTTCGAACATTCGTGGACCCTGTTCACCTGTTTGTGCATTGCCTTACCAATTGTCTGTTTCATAGCATTTATGAGTCACCTGATATCGTTCATCATCGCCCGAAAGTCTGGCGATGATTCGCTGACGACAGGTGAAAGGGTTATGTATACTGCTTCCGATATCATTCTCTCAATAGTCTTCATTTGTATCATTTGCTTTTTACTCGATCCCAATCCATTCCCACTTCAGCTTTAAACATCAAAACAAAAATGGAAACCCACCAAATAACACATAATCCGCGATTAGCCAATATCTGCCGCCTTTCACTCAATATCTCCTGGATATTATTTTTCCTTACCCTGACCTGGATTGCTGTGGCCGATGGAATACATTCCGACGAGGTAGTTGTCTGCTTGCTGATCGTGTTGCCCGTTGCATTTGCATTCTTGTTTTGCATTCATGTCATAACCCTTTTGACATTGATCATAAGGTGTGAGCATCTTTTCAATTCAGCTGAAATTATCTATTTCGTTTTATCCGACATTTTCTTTCTGCTGCTTATCGGTTTCGTCTGCCAGTTTATGAATGACCCCAACTTAGCGATTTAATTTTTTAACCATAAAAAACCAAAAACAAACAATTATGAACAACAAAAATTGGGAGCCATCCTTCATGGACCGTAACCGGATTATAATAAAGGGTTTCCTGGTAGGCGTGCTGATACTGCTTATGCTGATACCCGGCGAATTCATTGCATCGCTTGTAGCCGAGCGCCAGAGCAGGCAGCAGGAAGTAGTGAACGAGGTAAGCATTAAATGGGCAGGTAATCAAACCATTACCGGGCCGGTGCTTATGCTCCCCTACAAGGTAGTGGAAAAAGGCGCTGATGAAAAAATCACAGAGCGCATTAAAACCGCCTACATCCTGCCCGACGAACTGCACATCTCCGGCGACCTGCAACCCACCGAAAAGAAGCGCAGCCTCTATAGTGTGATGCTATACAGCAGCAACCTGAAGCTATCCGGTAAGTTTGGGGTATTGCCACTTGCGGCGTTGCAGATACCGGCTGAATCTGTAATCTGGCAGGATGCCAAATTGCTCATTTCAGTAGGTGATATGCGGGGCATCAATGACCAGGTGCAGCTCAACTGGAATGGCACAAAACAATTGTTTGATGCAGGTGTTCCTGCCAATTCATTGTTCAGGGAAGGGCTGAATATACCAGTTTCTATAAACGCCCAAAACACCTCTGAGTTCTCCTTAAATTTAAGCCTGCGAGGCTCCAATTACCTCTACTTTACTCCGGTTGGCAAAACCACAGATGCCGATCTGGCAGGCAACTGGAAAGACCCTTCCTTCGATGGCCAGTACCTGCCTGCAACTTCTGATATCAATGACAAAAACTTCAAAGCCCACTGGAAAGTTTTGCCCCTCTCCCACACCTATCCGCAATACTGGACTGATGCCGAACAACACCTGGAAAAAGCGGCCTTTGGCGTAAGGTTGATACAACCAGTAGATGGCTACTCCAAAACCAATCGCTGCGTTAAATACGCCATCCTGTTTATCGCTCTGACATTTACTTTCTTCTTCTTTCTGGAGATACTGCAGAAGCGGCAGGTGCATCCGCTGCAGTATATCCTGGTTGGGCTGGCTCTAACCATTTTCTATACCCTGCTGCTTTCTATTTCTGAATATACCGGCTTTAACCCTGCCTATTTTATTGCCTCATCGGCTACAATTATCCTTATTGGCCTGTATGCCTGGAGCATATTCAAAAGGGGTAATACAGCCCTTGGGTTTACTATATCCCTTACTGCCCTCTATACCTACATTTTTGTGCTTATACAGCTCGAAGATTATGCTTTGTTGTTCGGCAGCATAGGATTGTTTGTGATCATAGCTATTATCATGTTCTACTCCCGCAAGATAGACTGGTACAGCATTGTGAAGCATGAACCCAGAGAATTTCCGTTGCCTAACCCTGAAACTGAATTCACCGAATAAACAGTAAATCTTTATTAGCGACCTTTGCAACTTGTAATTGTAAAGGTCGCTATTCTCCTGAACCTGATTTTCCAGATAAATTATCTTAGTGCTCTTCATTTCAAAACTTAAAGTTATAGTGTACTTTGTGTAAACCATTGTGCACCTTGGGGTTAAAATTAAAAGCAGCAATTTACACCGTGGTAAGCTTAAATAATTCCCGCATGAAACCACAACAAAAAAAATCAATGCACGTTATATCCCGGGCCCAGAGCTTCTGGTACGCAGTTAGCGGCTTGGTCCAATTGATCGTACTTGAGCCAAATGCCCGGATTCATACTGTTGCCACCATCGCCGTGGTAACAGCCGGTTTCTTCAGACATCTTGACCCGGGCAAATGGATGGCTATCCTCATTGCTATAGGCATTGTCTGGATTACAGAAGCGCTCAATACGTGCATCGAAAAACTGTGCAATATATGGTGTAAGAACGAGTGGCACCCCGAGGTGAAAGTAATCAAGGATATAGCAGCCGGGGCAGTGCTTATCTCGGCCATCATAAGTATCATTATCGGAGTTATTGTTTTCTTTTTTTAAATCCATAGAATATGGCGCTTCTGATCATTTTGACCTGTTTCCATCTGGTTGGTTTATTTATATTCAGCAGAAGAGAAATTACAAGGTATTTTGTTTCATCAGACCATGAAATGAGCCTTGTCTGGACCCTCCTTTTTTGTGTCTACAAGCTCTGCCTGTATGCCATTTCGTGTTTTATATCATATAAACTGTTTGATCTGCTGAAAGGGAAATCTTTCACCACCTACAAACTGGCCGAGTACAACAAGTATGTTACGGTAATAAATTATACTCATGGAAAAGTTGCCGTTTTGGTTGTCAGTATCATTCCATTCCTGGTGCTGCTACCGGGCAAATACCTTGTAATAAGGCAGGCGCCTCCAGGCAAGGGTTGGCATTTGTTTCCGGGCATCATTTACTCTCTGGTTCTGATTCTTTTAATTTCCTGGGCAATTATTGACCAGGCATTTTATAACACATAATCTGATATTTCTATGACCTTTATACGCACTTACAAATGGCTCTTGCCATTGATGCTATTTACATTCGCCCTTCTTACGGGCCGCATAATCCATACACGCACAATCGGCCTTGTATTCATTGTCTGGAACCTGTTTCTGGCCTTCCTGCCGCTATGGTTCAGCTACTATCTCGACTTCAGTGGCAACAAGCTTAAGGCATGGCTGCTGTTTGCCGCATGGCTGGTATTCTTCCCCAATTCCATGTATATCATCACCGACCTTTTCCATTTGCAGAAACTGCGTAAAATACCTGAGTGGTACGATCTGTTGCTGCTCTTTTCCGCAGCCATTACCGGGGCTATTATTGGCTACCTGTCATTGTTTAATGTAGAAAGGTTCCTGCACCGTCAGCTCAGAAAACCCGTGGTTGAGGTCATCCTCATTTCCATTTTCCTGCTATGCGGCTATGGTATATATCTTGGCCGTTACCTGCGGTGGAATAGCTGGGATATTCTTGCCGATCCATTCTCCCTGCTCGACGATGTAAAGGAGGAGGTCTTCCATCCTTTTCGCAACAGGGGGTGTTGGCTGCTCACCCTTCTGTTTGGGATATGGATGTACCTGATATACCGGTTTTTCAAGCGGCTGGCAATAAAGGTGCCACAATAATTAGAAAACATCATTACTATCGCCTGCACACAAAATTGCACATTTACCTGCAAAATGTGCAATTTCCAGCACTCAACTATTTGAGAACCAAACAAAAAAATGCGCAAATATATTTTTTCTGCGAAATGTGCAATTCTAAACCCTCTCACGCTTTCAACCGAACGCAATGCATCCCTGAGTATTAGCTTGATGGTCAATATTTTTGCATGCACGAATCAACCTATCAACTTATCACTTATCTCTTATCCCTTATCTCTTATCCCTTATCTCTTATCACTTATCCCCCTCCTCAATAAAACGCTTCCTCAAAATGAACTATTTCTGCAACCTCATCACCTTTCATAACAATGCTTATTATATCAAACCGCAGGTTTCGGTATCCCGGATTTTCATCCAGAAATGCCTGTGCCGCCACCTTCAGAAAACCCTGTTTCCGCCGGGTCACTGCCTCTTCCGGATACAACAACTTAGCCCCCGATCTGGTTTTTATTTCCACTACTACAACCATATCATCCTTCAACGCAATGATATCAATCTCCTTTTTCCCACTACGCCAGTTGCGGTTTAAAACAATATAACCTTTATTTAGCAAATAATCAGCAGCAATTTGTTCGCCCTTTAAACCTATTTTGTTATGTTTGGACATCAAAAGAAAAATATCCGATGAAAAAATTAGTACTGGATTTTCCAATACAGTTACATGAGGCACTAATAATAGGAAAAAATTACCGTTTCATAGCCCAGGCCAGAGAATTTAACAATGTTATTGTAATGGGTCTTGGCGGCAGTGGCATTGGTGGCTCCATCGTCCAAAATTTTGTTTTTGACAAGATCAAAGTACCGTTCCTCGTCAATAAAGATTATTCCCTGCCTGCATTCGTTGGCCGTAAATCTCTGGTAATTGTATGCTCCTATTCCGGCAATACTGAAGAGACATTAATGGCTATGGCCCAGGCTGTAAAAAAGCGCGCCACAATCGTCTGCATCACATCAGGCGGCAAGGTAGCCGAACTGGCTAATAAAAAACACTTCGATTGTATTTTGGTACCTGCCGGTATGCCACCCCGCTCCTGCCTGGGTTATTCTATGGTACAGGTCCTATACACGCTCTTCAATTTTGGTCTTATTGGCAACCACTTCATAAAAGATATTACCCGCACGGTTAAACAAATGAAGGAACATGAAAACGACACTTACAATAAGGCCCTGGCAATAGCCAAAAAGATCAATGGCAAGCTGCCAATAATATACTCAGCAGGCAACCTGGAAGGCGCTGCTATCAGGTTCCGCCAGCAACTCAATGAGAACAGCAAGATGCTTGCGTGGCATGCCGTCATCCCGGAAATGAACCACAACGAACTCGTTGGCTGGCGCGATGAAGCCAAGGATAAAGCAGTTATCCTTTTCCGGAGTTTAAACGATTTCGACAGGGTACAGACCCGCATGGAAATCAATAAAAAAATCATTAAAAAATACACCGGTACTATAATCGAAATCTGGTCAGAAGGCAAGAGCTATCTGGAAGAGGTTTTCTACCTTATTCACCTTACCGATTGGGTTTCATTGCACCTGGCCGATATGCGCAACCTGGATGCTACAGAAGTTAAGGTGATTGATTTCCTGAAAAACTCCCTTGCTAAAGTCTGATTTCAGGAGTTCCTTTTCGGGAAGTTAAACATTAAGCTGGTAAGGATTGGCACAAAAAAGATGGCAATGGTAATACCCGAAGTTATCCAGTCGGCCTGGTTGCTTTCCAGCGCCTTGGTAATTGCCGAATTCTCGTTATAATGTTCGAAAAAGGAAAGGGCCAGCTTTAATCCCAGTATGCCGATAACGGTATAGGCACACGCCTCAAGGAAATGATATTTCTCCATCAGTTTCACAAAAAACTGTGCCACAAACCGCATTGCAAGGATACCAATAAATACCCCGGTAAGGATGATGAGTATGTTTTTAGAAAAAGCAACAGCAGCAAAAACATTGTCAAGAGAAAATGCAAGGTCCATGAGTTCTACAGTAATTACTGTTGCCCAGAAATTCCCAATACGGCCAACTGTAAGATTGTACAATTTTCCATTCTCTTTTTGCGAATGCTTTTTCTGCTTGCCTTTCCCTTTCTTCCTCAGCCAGTCTATAAACAGGTAAACCAGGTATAGGCCGCCAACTCCTTTCAGCCACCAGATATGCACCAGCCAGGTTGCCAGCAAAAGGCAAATTCCCCTGAACACATAAGCGCCTATAATACCATACTTCAGAGCCCTTTTCCTTTGCTTGACAGGCAGGTCCATAACCATCGTAGCAAGCACAGCAGCATTATCTACCGAGAGCAGGCTTTCAATCAGAATAAGGTTCCCTATTATCAGCAGCGTGGCAAGCGGATCATTGACTATTTCCTGTATAAGAATATTCATTCACTTAAATTTTACCAATGGCCTCCCACTGATTTTTTCCAAACCCTAAAAGTAAAAATAAAAAGCGCCAATTGTCTCAATTCTTAGTCATGACGAATTAATTACTTTTACACAAGAACATGTACCAGACAAATGAACTGTTAACCTTTGATGTTGTAATAGCCGGTGCAGGTCCGGCCGGATGCACCTGCGCATTGGCGCTTAAGGATGCAGGACTTAAGGTAGCCATACTGGATAAAAAATCTTTTCCCCGTAATAAAGTATGCGGCGATGCTATACCTCTGAGGGCTATAAAAACATTAAGCAGCATTGATCCGGCTTTTGCAGATTCTTTCAAAGCCTTTGAAAAAAAATTAACTACCAAAAGCACAGCAATTATTTATAATGGCCAGCAGGTAACATTCGATTGGGTGCGCGACGCCTACACCTGTACACGTATGGAGTTTGACAACTTCCTCTTTTCATTAGTTAAAAATAATACCAACACAACAATCTATGCTCCAATATCTCCTGTAAAATATACACAGTCTGCAGATGGAATTGAAATTACAACCATTGATGGTCCTGATATTAAAACGAAGCTGCTAATAGGCGCTGATGGCGCTCATTCATTGGCGGCAAAACAACTGGCTGGTAACCTCCTCGACAGAAATCATCACGCAGGCTCGGTAAGAGCCTACTACTCTGATATTGTCGGTATTGAAAATACGCTGGAGATTTGGTTCGACAAAAGATTCTTGCCAAGTTATTTCTGGATATTCCCACTGCCAGGTAATACCACAAATGTTGGTTTCGGCATGTTGTCAGAAGAGATTGCTAAACGAAAAATCAATCTTAAGAGTGCTTTCTACCAATTTATTGAACAAACCCCAAAACTAAAAAGCAGATTTGCAACTGCTACCATGATTAGCCCTCTGGAAGGTTTTGGCCTACCTTTAGGATCAAACAAACTAACCAGGTCAGGCGACCACTTTATGCTGGTCGGCGATGCTGCATCTTTAATTGATCCGGTTACAGGTGAAGGTATTGGGAATGCTATGCTAAGCGGTAAGCTGGCTGCAGAGCAGGCAATAAACAGCTTCAAAAAAAACAACTTCAGTTCAGCTTTTATGAAGGCATATGATGGTAGCCTTCAGGCTGCAATAGGTAAAGAATTAAGAACGCATTACAAAGCCAGGAAGGCTATTTCCCTAATGCCACAATTACTCGACCTTTTTTTTGTGGCCTGCAGGAGTAAGCTGCTAAAAAAGGCAATTCAGTCTAAACTCTGAAGTTCATACCGAATTGCCTCAATCATTTGCTTCAGGAGCTAACTAATCATCTCTGATTCTCGAGAATTATCTTATTCAAAGCCTCTTTGTCTGAGTCAAATCCAAACATATCAGCCAGCTTGTACATATTGCCCTGGTCTACTGTTTTAGGATAAAGATACCTGATCACATCAAGTTTACCATCAGCAAAAGAGAAAGTGTTGCACACGGATCTAACCTGCATAGTGTTGACATAATTAGGGCCTAAAACAGTTTTGACAGTAGTCATTCTGCTATCATCAAACATTACTCTTTTAATTGCCTTCAGGGCATCATTAAATGAAGCGTTATCCATTGCTACCGGAGCAGGTGGTGGCGGTGGTGGTGGTGGCGCCTGGTTGTATTGCTGGTCTTGTGTATACCCCTGGCCCCCGGTCTCTACATAACCGCCATCCTGGGGATAAACAAGCCGGTTGGGGTTACCGTAATTCATTACATATTCATCCCTTTCAGGCTTGAAATTATGTTCCAGTTCTCTGCACTTAAAGAACTTCAGCCATGCTCTTCCGTCTCTTTGTTCTATTTTAAGAGTCATATTAACTGCCCGTCCATCAAGCGGGTCTGCAATATTTACATTTCTGCGTATTCCTGCAGTTCTATTATCGGCAAACATAATCTGCACATCATTACCGAATTGTGGCAGTCCCTCCACCCTGATTTTTGAGGTAGGCACATTATTCTGATTGACACCATTCAAAACCAGGTAGAATTGCTCTCCATGTTCAGAAAAAATGGAAAGCGTGCTTGATTCATTTCTATTAAAACCACCACGATCTCTGTCGTGTTCTCCGCCCCTTGGAGCCTCGTGGCCCTGTACGCCATCACGACCACGTTGTCCCTGCTGCGCAGGCGAAATAAATGGCATTAATAATAATGCTGCGAATAATGAAAATTTTGAAGTCATAAGTTTAGATTTTATGCAAGGTTAACAATAATAATTTAGTTATTCTAACGAAATAAATCAATTAATGTGCCATAATTCATTGTTATCCTTCAAAAACCAAGTCTGAATTTACTTTACGTATTTTTTAACAGTAAAACTCAATTACCTTTTCCATTTAGGGGCATAAATAGTATAATCAAAAAACTTCCAGCTATGTTCCAGTCAAAAAAACTATGGTTAATACCACTATTGTGCCTTGCGGCCTGCAGCGGCGGCGAGTATAAGAATGCAGAAAGTTATAGCGCAGGGGCGCCTGCTGCTGCGTCGGCAGGCCGGTCTGATACATTGCCGGAGGCGAAATCCTTACCACTTAATTCCAGCAGCCGGAAAGTGATACATACAGTTGATTTTAATTGCAAAGTTGAGAACGTATTCGTTGCTGTAAACAAACTGGAAAACCTTGTCAAATCAACAGGAGGAATTGTACAGGAAAGCCATATAGGAAACAGAGAAAATGACAGCCGGGTTATTTACTACAAACCAGATTCGCTGAGGAAAATGGTAGTCTATACCACAACTGCCACATTAACATTACGGATTCCGGCAGCTGTGCTCGATTCAGTTATTAATGTGATCCCCTCTCTCTCCTGCTTTATCGATTCCCGCACAATCAAGCAAAGCGATGTTACATGGAAGTACCTTGCAAATGAATTGAAGAACAACACTGGAAATACAAATACAACAACAAAAAAGGCGCTTGCCCTGGCAAGAAAAAGCAAGGAACCGATTGAAGTTCAAAAGTTTGAGGATGAAAAAGAAGAGCAAAAAACTGACCGGAAAATCGAAAACCTTAACCTGTTGGATGATGTCAATTATCCAACACTGACGGTAGTATTTACACAACCTGAACAGGTTTTTGTTCAGACAATTGTAAATGCCTCTGTACTTACTAGTGAACCATTTTCTTCCAGGTTCAAAGTGGCATTGAGCAACGGTTGGGATGGGATAGGTGTTTGCCTTGTAGGCTTAGTAAACATCTGGCCATTATGGTTGTTGATAATACCCATAATTTTCATTATCAGAAGATTCAAGCACCGCAAACAGGCTTTGAAATAAAATACAAACCCCGTGCCTGCTTACCGGCACGGGGTTCGAATGGATTAATAAATTTATTTACTGATGGTAACCTTTTTGGTTATTACACCATCTTCTGAAATAATACTAACCGTATAATTGCCCGGAATAAGGCTACCGGCTTTTACCTGGATTTTATTATTACTGATTTTACTGAATTCCCGGTTGTATACAATCCGGCCATCAATATCCGCCAACTTAATAGTTATCGGTTTATTAACAGGGTTTGTAAAAACTACTTCAAATTCACCATTACTTGGATTTGGGTTCAGACTAATTTCGTTTGCAAGGATATTCACAGGAGTGACACCCGTAGGATCCTTTACATAAATCACATCTGAATAAGTGGAGCTACATCCAAAGTTATCCACAGTAAGTGTAACAGTCATAGCACCACCAGTTGGCCATTGAACCGCCTGAGGGCCCGGTCCTGTACCAGGTGTTGCAATACCTGAGCCGAAATACCATGTATATACAGATCCCGCAGGCGCGCTTCCTGCAAATGTAAGCGTTACATTGGTATTGATAATGGTGTTGTGGGTAGCTGCGGTAAAGGTATCAACCGGAGTTCCGGGCGTGATTATTAATGTATCAGGCGAGCTGGATCCGCAGGCATTTATAGCAGTGCAGATTATTAAGGCCGTACCTGTGCCTACAGTAGCAGTAAACGATGATGTGGTGCTGGAGCCTGACCAACCCGTACCCACAACAGACCATTCAAAACCTGATGTGCCTGTTGCAGTAAATGTTGCAGTAGTACTGCCGGTACAAGGCGGTGAATATACACCAATAGACGGAGTTGAAGGGGCCACCAGAGGAGAAACAGTGAAGGTATTGGATTCACCTTCCCCACAGGCATTATAGGCAAGAACTACTATTGTTCCTGTGCCTGAACCAGCAGTTACATTAAGAGTTGTAGTAGTACCAGATCCTGTCCATCCGCCACCAGCTATATACCATTGGTAAGATGTAGCTCCGGGTATAGAATCAATAATGAAATTGGTAGTATCTCCAGCACAAGCTGAGCCTGAATAAATAAGGGTAGGTGCCTTAGGTTTAGGGCAGAACTGGTAATTGGCCCACCATATATCCCAGTTGGCTACAGTGCCTGCACTCGCAGCCTCCTGTACTGTCCAGAAATCCATATTATTCCTAGGGTCAACACAGGTATTCGAATAATCGCCCCAGCGGTCAGTACCGCCGAAAGTCGTGTAATACTGAGTCTGCCCATGCCTGAAAATATGTGGCGGCCTGATAGAATCGGCAGGGTCTGTATGTAAATGCAAGGCATATGCCGCACTTGGATATAGCGTACGATTCAAATAGCCACAGCCTATAAGTGCATCATCACTGTCATTTACAGCAATAGATGAATAATCGAAGAAAGTAGGTGTTACTGGGTCGTCTATCATTCCGATTTGTAACGGATTGCCGGTAGTATCTATTTGCCACCACATGATGGACGAACGTGAGGCGGTGCCGGGAGATGGCAGAAATACAGTATGGGAGCACCATAGTTTATGGTTACGGCAAATAAGACTGGTAAACCTGTCATCTCCTGTCTGTACTTTATTGGTAGTGCCCAGCTGTGTAGCAAAATCGGCGCCTCCACCAGGACCGTTTCCATGCCAATGCTGGGTAGTTGTGGGATAGCTTACTGAAGTCATTACCGGACTACCAACCGGACCTGAAATCTTCCATAACCTTAACTGTCCGGCATTACCTGACCAGCTCTCTATGGCATACATATTTGGTTCTGCCGGATCAAAAGTCTGAGCAGGACAAATACTGAATGATGTAGGTTTATTGAAACGGGTAAAAGGAGCTCCGCTGCCTGTCATGATACTCACATAGTCGAAAGCAAATACGGATGCGCCTGAAGCACCTCCTGATACATTCGGAAACATATTGCCGTTAACCACTATCCATTTGCTGTTAAAACCAACATTCGGATAATCAAGCCATGAGGCACCGGTGGGATCAACTGGCACTGCATAGAGATACCAATCACCCGTTGGATCACTTGTTTTGGATGCCCCGATCATGATCGTGGAATTGTCATCGGCTGGTGCAGCAAGTACATCGGTTACGAAAATCCAGCGTTTGTAAAATGGATCGTAATGGATTCGCGGATCGGTTGTGAAAATGCCAGGAACAGATGGCATTACAGATGACCAGAATGATGCAAGCCCTATAGATGAAACGAAGCCGCCTGCCCTTGTACGTATGGTAATTCCACTGTTGATAGCTGTAATACAATATTGCGAATCGATGGCCCCGTGGGTATCAGGTGGGATTATACTTCCCGGACTGGATGCACCCAGAAATGTATCAACAGGAGGAAGAGATACAGGAAGCAATGGTCCTCCATGAGCAGGACTCATAAATGTAGTTCCGGGTACCCGTGGAAACATACGAATGTCAGATGTAGCATCAGGATGCGTTGGTTTTTCCTCTTCAGCATCTGCTTCTTCCACTGGTTTGCGTTTTACAAGGGGTTCTGGGTGTGCTTTGTAGTAGTTGGCCAGTTGAGTAAAGTTGACAACAGACTTCTTGATTTCACGTCCTGTAGAGGTTGATTGTGCTACAGAAAATGTTTCAGAAAACAATATAACAGCAAGGACGAGTATGCCCAGCCTGTATTTCTTCATAATTAAATAATTTGGTTAAAGATAGACAAAATAGCAATTAGACGTAACGCTTAATTAACAATACTGTAAACCGGTTCAAATTAATGCTACAAATAAGTATGCATAACAAATGAAGGAATCATAAATAGTGAATCCAAGAAATGAATTTGCAGATTTTCACCAATTGTATTCCATTATGCCGAACTTTGCAGTTGCAAACTCTGAAATCTTTTATTATTCAAGCCATATAATTGCTTTGACATTTTCATCAAGTACTTTAATCGGGACGCAAATGAAAGAGGATAGATTAAATAAGCTGGTTAAAAACCAGATTGATGATGCAGAAGAGGCTGCAAAAAAGATTGGACCTGATTTTGAAAAAGAAGATATTCACGAGTTCAGGGTTGCTGTAAAATCATTACGATCACTGATCAGGTTGTTGGATAGCTCAACAGGTAATGACACTTTTATACTCCCTTCAGATTTAATAGATATTTACCATACATCCGGCATCATACGTGATGCGCAGCTTGAGCATGTAAAGATAAGCCATATGGACCTTGACTTACCAGGTTACTGTAATCATCTGGAGAAAATAATATCTAAACATAAAAAGAGCTGGGAAAAATGTTATTCAAAAAAAATATTCAGCCATCTGGAATCTTACTGGTCTGAAGCTAAGCCTATTGTACTAACAGAAGCAGTCGTTGAGCAATTCATAGCTGGAAAACTGGCTTCAATTACACGGATCAGTAAATCAGTTTCGCCAAGCGATGAAGAACTTCACGGCATCCGCAAACAACTGAAAGACATTTTTTATGTACTGAAAATTGTGCCAGGGAATTTGATATCTGCATTCAATACTGCCAAACAAGTGGAGATATCAGAATTAAAATGGATTACTGATCTGATCGGCGCCTACAATGATGACAGGATTTTTATGGAGCACATAAAGTCATATTCTCAAGAATTACTTAAACCAGCAGACTCTATGACAATAGATAATATAACTACAGAGATGGCCAGACAACTGACGAAACGGAAAAAAGAAATTTGCGACCAGGTCAATAAATACATTAGTTCTCAGGATTGGGGTTAAGTATAAGAAAAGCCGCTTCTACGACCAAATATATTGTATCATTATTATATCAACCTTTACCAATTTCAGTAATAGCTAACCTTCCCTTTCTTTAAGAAATTGAGTCTTTTCTAGAATGTAACCTGTGTTTGCCTCAACGTTAGATAATAGCCTTCTTTTGAACTCCGGTAATCCTATTCAACTGATTTGCATACTATATCAGATTGCCCTCATAAATGCCATTCAGGCTGCCACCTGCTCAGAAGATCATCCTTCATTCGGATTATAAGGCCGTCATTATATTTCTTGTTGAGTACGCCAGGTTTAAAGCGTGGACTTACTGTAGGGCTCTTCAGTTTTCGTTCATGTATATTATTCTGGCTGCAATAGTAGGCTACCGGATTCCATAAGTGCCTCCAATAGGTTTCTGTTATTTCCCTGGTGAGGTATACATTTTCAATAGTGGGATGAAGTTGAAGCAGTTTCACAACATTGACATAAGCAAAGTCTTCGAAATTATGAATTATTGCATTGTCGGCATAAACGGCAAGCGCCTTTACATGTTCCCGATTATTGGGGTCGGCATCATCTATCGAACTAATCAGGTCTGTAATAGCAATCTGATTATTATGACAAAAAAGTTTCCATTCAGCAGGTGTGGCATTGATCAAAGATTGCTCCCCATACAACCGGGGTAAAACATCCCAGAAATAATTGTTTGCAGTTCGTCCGTGAAACCACTCTGCCGGATTATTTACAGGCCATTCAGGGTTGAAAGTACCTACAATCAAGGTTTTGGGTTCGAAATCAATTCGGCCAAGGTTCAGGTAACTTTTAAATTTATGGTCGCACGGCATAATTAAATTGATGACTAACTACAAATTCTTGAAACTATAAAACTGTAAAGTTAGATATATGCGGTCCTATTTCGCGCTGCTGGAGATGCCGATTTTATTTCTTTTTATGCGTTGCATACTCTTTTTTAAATCTTTCATACATTGGCCCGTATTTGGGTTCGAGCTTAATAGATTGTGCAAAGTCTTTTTTAGCGCCTTCATGGTCGTTTAATATTTCTTTGGCCATACCTCGGCTATAATATGCGCTGGCATATTTGGGCACTAATTTTATCGCCTTGTCAAAATCAGCTATTGCACCCCTGATATCTTCCGTTCTGCATTTTAAAATACCCCGATTATACCATGATTTGCCAATTGTGGCATCCAAACCAATGGCTTTGTTGTAGTTGATCATGGCATTTTTGTAGTCTTCCAATTCTGTCTGAACATTGGCTATACCTAACCAGGCTTCCATAATTGTTGAGTCCAGCTCTACCGCTTTTATGTATTCTTTCAGCGCAGTTGCATAGTTGTGTTTCCAGAAGTGTATGTTGCCTCTGTTATTGTAGGGCTTGCTTAGTTCGGGTCAATTGCTATAGCCAACTCATAATCAGCCAATGCTGCAACTGTATCGCCAAGGCATACTTTGACCATGCCACGACCTGCAATGGCCAGTGCATTTCTGGTGTTGAAATGTGTTATAGAATCATAATCAGCGAGTGCACCTTTGCAATCAGCCAGGCGGTAGCGCGCGGCGCCCCTGTTCAGGTAGGCGTCTTCATAACCAGGCTTCAGATTGATAGCCTGAGTATAGTAAGTAATGGCAAGCTGGTAATATTTTAAAGCTGACGCAGTCAACCCTTTGTTATAAAACTCTTCGGCAGACTGGCAATAAGCGTTGAGCGGGAGGAGGAAGCAAAGAAGGAGGAAGAAGTACAACTGGAGTTTGTTCATAATGAGTTAATTCATTTATGTGGATGCAAAAGTAGGTAATAGGATTAAGCCATTTAGTGAGAAGCATTCATTTTTGTTCTCTTTTCAGTTTATATTGGTAATGCACCTATTATGGGTTTATAAGGAGGAATGATGTTTTTACCTACAACGCTATTTTAAGACTATACCAAGTCCCTTTGCCAATTCCGTTTTTTTGTAAATGTTGTGCTGCAACCATCGCTTCCAGGTGTTTTTTTACTGTGTTTCGGTTAGCTTTCGTGAGGGTTACAATTTCGCTGTTGGTAATTCTTCCTCTCGATTTTATCAATTCTAAAATCTGCAAGGATAGTTCAGGTAATTGCCCAAAGAGAAGTTTTTCTTTCTCTAGTTTTACTTCCAGGCGATGCTTTTGCTGGCGCAGTGCCATCAGGAAAAAGAGGACCCAAGGCTGCCAGTCGGGAGACTTTGTTTTCAATGTTACCTGAGTTTGCCTCAGCGTTAAATAATAACCTTCTTTGCTCTGCTCAATTACCGCTTCCATAGAACTATAGGGAACATATAAATAACCTGCCTTCAACAAAAATAAGGTAGTAAGCACTCTTGATAATCTGCCGTTGCCATCCTGAAACGGATGTATGGCAAGAAACTCAACAATAAAAATTGCTGTTATCAGAATGGGATGCAACTTTTTCTCTGAAAGATATTGCCTTGTCCAGTCTACAAGTTCAGCCATTCTTATTGGTGTTTCAAAAGGACTGCAAGTTTCAAATATAACTCCAAGACTTTTACCACTGGGGTCAAAAGCTTCAACCTGATTAGGCGATTTTTTATACCTGCCTTTATGCCAGTTGTCTTTTTCGCTATACTGTAAAAGTTCAGAGTGAAGTTGCTGAATAGAATTTTCAGTAACCGGGATATGCTCATAGTTCTGATACACCCTATTCATCACCCCGGCATAACCAGCCACTTCCTGCTCATCGCGGGTCGAAAATTTTCTGATCTCCCGGTTGCCCAGCAATGTTTCAATTTCTCTATCTGTAAGTTTGCTGCCTTCGATACGGGTAGAGGAACCGATACTTTCAATGGTAGCTACTTTTTTCAGTGAGTTAAGTTGTTCGGGCGCCAATTGCCCCAAAGCCCGCCAGGCTCCTTTAAATTCATCTATTTCAGCTATCAGTGCCAATACATCCGGTGTAATCAGCAATGTTTTCAGATTAATCATATATCCATAAAATTACCCACAAATATCCATAAAATGAGTGAATATCCATAAACTTAACCATAAATATCCATATTTTGTTTAATCGCTTCTGGTTTTTTGATTATTTAAAAGGGTTCAATCTTACAACACATACCGCTAATCTGGTAAAGTAGAACCCCTCTCTGAGGCCCAAAAGAAAGAATACGGGATCAAATAAAAATCAGTTACTACCCTAGATGTCCCACACCTGAAAAAGATGTGCGACAACTGTACAATTCACTTCCCCATCAATTCCTTAATATACTTCACCGGTGCACTACCATAGCTCAGGAACTGCTCATGGAATTGTTTCAGGTTGAATTTGTCTTTTTGGGTGTCCATAAGGTGCTGGCGAAAATCGTAGATCTCGGTGAAACCGGTAAAGTAGCAGGTTAGCTGTACCTGGGTTACGCTTACGCGCTTCCATTTGTTTTCGGCTTCGGTGTGCTGCTGAAAGGCTTCTGTTTCCAGCAGGTGCATGGCCTGTTCCTTGCTCATGTCGCGGGTATGCACGCTGTAGTCGAGTATGGTGTTGCAGGTGCTGCGCAGGTTCCATTTGTAGTACATCAGCCACATTTCAGGCGAGGCCTCTGTGCTGTTTATTCCCTTATCGCCGTCGTAACCGTTCTCCAGCATCATGCGCTCTGTATATACCGCCCAGCCTTCTATCATGGCATTGTTGCCGAGTATTGATTTTATGATGCTTGGGCTCTGATTGGCATAAACCAGTTGGGTATAGTGTCCGGGTATAGCTTCATGAATGTTGAGTATCTGCAGTATGTAGTGGTTGTATTCGCGCAGGTAGCTTTCTGCTTTTTCGGCAGGCCAGCCAGAGAGGCTGCCTACATTGTAGTAGGTATTGCCATTCTTATCATACGGGCCGGGGGCGTTGATGGATGCGCCGGATACACCTGCCATATAGGCCGGTTCTTTGCGCACTACAAGCGGCTTGGAAGGGTCAATGTAAATCAGGTTTTTGTTTTTGATAAACGATACCAATGCAGGCAACTGATGCTCAATGGCGCTCTGGAACGAATCGGGCTGCACATGCTTTTGCGAGAGCATATCTATCATTAGCTTGATAGCATAGTTGCGGCTGTCGGGCATTGGGGTTTTAGGGAAGTATTTAGGCCATAATTGTTTGGTCAGCTCCAGCATTTTGCTGTGCAGCTCCAGTTTATGACCTTCTGCTTTCATGTATATCTGTTCAGCGGTATAGCCAGATTGTATTTCGTAGGCAAACTTCTTATCATAAAGCGCCTTGCCCAGCCTGAAGCTGCGGGGGTGGTCGTTTTTCAGCCCCTTCAGGTAATCAACATAATTATTGATGACAGCCACCGAAAGCCTTGCCCGGTGCATAATTTTAGCTTTTTCAGCATCACTTAGATGCGATTTGAGCATGGCATCCCATAGGTCGTCTTTGAAAACAGAGATACCACCGGCATTCTGTTCAATAGCGAGGTTTGTATGCTCGATTGTTGGATTTTTGATGTTGTTGCGGGCGGCATCGTAATACTTAGGAATTGCTGCCATGCGCTCATAAAAGTTATGCAGGCGGGTTTCGAGTGGTTCGTAGTCGTTGCCCAGCATATCCGCAAAGCTGCCGCATACGTTGTAGCCACTTGGGTCCCACTCCCATGCTTTCTGATCGGTAATACTCCACATAGCATAATGCAACTGGTTTTCTATCAGGTGGTAGTCGGTTTTATTAGCGTCGCTGAGTTCATTGAGCTTAAATTTCTTCAGCTGCTCCAGTTGTGCCTTATTGAACTTCAGTTCATGCTCCCGCGATTGAGCATCTGGCACCACCAGCACATTGTCGTATTTATGGTAACCCACACTGCTGGCCCATCCCGGATTTATCTTCCACAAAGCCAATACGAATTGCTCTTTATATTCATCAAACCGTTTGTCCATACCATTGTCTTTTGCCGATAAATTATTGATGCTGCCGGTGATTAATAAGCAGAGAATAGCTGCGATAAGTTTTTTCATACTTTTTGATTGTGGGTGCAAACTTAATATTTATGATGGAATGTAGGTATTCAATCAATGTCATTACACAGAAACAGATAGATTTATAGCCCGCGGGTGCAACTACTGGTTCATTTGGTAAGCGGAAAAAGTAAGTATCCTTAGGTACACTTCACCACATTGAAGCCCATTTGCCCAAATAATTATACTTTTGTGGCGTTATATTATGAAACTGACACAGCACTTAGCCGAGGCTAAAGATACGATCATCTCTTTTGAGATACTGCCACCTACCAAGGGCAAGAGTATTGAATCCATATACAATCATCTCAACTCCCTTATGGAGTTCAAACCTGCATTTATCAACGTTACCTATCATCGTGCCGAGTCGGTATTCAAGAAGCGGGCCGATGGCACTTTTGAGCGGGTGGAGATACGCAAGCGCCCCGGCACAGTAGGTATCTGCGCGGCTCTGATGAATAAATACAAGATAGAGGCCATTCCCCATCTTATCTGCGGCGGTTTCAGCAAGGAAGAGACAGAGAATGCACTCATAGATCTTGACTTCCTGGGCATCAAAAATGTACTGGCACTGCGGGGCGATGCAGCAGCCAATGAAAAGTTTTTCAATCCTCATCCTCATGGCCATAAATATGCTGAAGATCTGGTACGTCAGATAGTATCGCTGAATAATGGCACCTACATGGAAGAGGATATTATAGAGGGCGCCAAAACAGATTTCTGTATAGGTGTGGCTGGCTATCCCGAGAAGCATATAGAAGCGCCTAATATGGATACCGATATTGCTTACCTCAAAAGGAAAATAGACCTGGGCGCGCATTATGTTACTACCCAGTTGTTTTACCATAATCCGCATTTCTACAATTACATCAAAAAATGCCATGAACATGGAGTAAATGTGCCTATTCTACCCGGACTGAAACCATTGACCAATAAGAAACAACTGACCATGATACCGCGGACTTTCAATATAGAAATACCCATGGATCTGTGCAATGAAATGAATAAAGCCAAGACCGAAGCCGCTTGCGAACAGGTAGGCACAGAGTGGCTGCTGGAGCAGTGCCGCGATCTGCTGAAGCATAAAGCGCCTATTTTGCATTTTTACACTTTGGGCAAACCAAGTGTTATCTACAATGTGTTAAAGCAATTATTTTAGGAAGCAAATTTGATTTATAATGAAATTTATCTGGGCCTGGTGATATCAGGCCCTTTATCTTTTTTGGATGTTGGCACTGGTTCAAAATCTGTAGTGTTTTCCATACCTGCCCTTATAGGTAACTGCTCTCCGTAAGGTATAATCACTTCAGGCTGTTTTTTGCCTAGCAGGTTGCCTGCATCCCATTTACCATTCCTGTTTTTATCTACCACTATCCTGATGGTATACTTGGCTGGTTTCAGGCGGTTGAGCGTAATTAACGTATCTGTAACAGGCTTCAGATAAACACTGTCGTTATCAGCCAGTACATACAACAGGTACAAAGGGTTGTTGTATTTAGAAGGCAGGTGCAGGTGAATGGTACCATAATCATCCTCTGCCGATTTAGTGCGGAAATTATACCTGGATGGCGGCACCTCTGCCCCCGAAGTATCTTTGGCAAAGCCTTTCACCAACCGCAATTTATACTCCATATTTTCGCGCCAGTTGGCGCTGATTTTCACTTTGTGCGTTATCGTATCCGATGTTATTGTAAAGGCAGGAGTTACTGTTATACCCAGGCTATCATAAGTCAGTGTGATTTTTTCCTGGTTCAGCACAGGTGCTTTGCTAAACGATATGTATATATATCCTGTTATATCGAAAGTTCGTTTTTCTATGTTGCCCGTATCGAGGTTCACAGAGTAAGTAAGTACATCACCGGCAATTTTTTTATTGGTTTTGCTGCTTTCTTTTTTGCTGGCAATAGAATCCTGTTTTTTTTTGGTAGCCGAATCTTCAGGCTCAGTAAACACTGAAAGATTTACCATAAGTTGTGCAGTATCTGATGGAACGACCGAAGAATCGGCAAAACCAATCATTTCACCACCTGCAGGCCCGTCATAAAACATGTTGTTGTTTATATCCTTAATAGCATAAATGTGGAATGCTCTTTTTGGTAACCCTCTAAAAATAAACTTTCCTGCTGCGTCGGCCCTGGTTATATAGCGCGGTTTATTGCGAACCACTGCGCTGTCATTATCGGTGCCGTTATACAACACCACAATAATGCCTCCCGTATCCGCAAGACCTGTAGCTGCATTAATTACCTTTCCTTGCAGCTGCAGCGAATCGAAATAGGATCCGGTACTGAAAGTATAGGTGTATTTAGGGAATGGGTTACCCTCATGCAGGTCTCGGATAGTGCTGCCTAATGAAAGCCTGTAAGTGGTATTGGGCTCAAGCAGGGAATCTTCAAATTTCACTACCACCGTTTTATTTTTACCAACCATGGTGGGAGCGACTGTCAGTATAGGAGATATCTGCAATTCCTTCGTTACATCACTTACTGTGATGTACTCATCAAAATGCATTTCCAGCCTTGTTACACGGGTATTCAATAATGAGTCTTTAGGGTCAATGCTTACCAGCTTGGGGGGTGTAGTATCTTTTCTGCCACCTGTTGGTGTAGTAATATTGGCACAACCGGCACAACTCAAAATCAGAAGGAATAATAAAAAAACGGGAAGCCGGTTGCTCATTTATGATCAAAAATAATGCGATTTTCCGAGAAAGTGGTAGGTTGGTATGGTTATAGAATCGGTAAAGTTCAGTAATGCGTTGTATTATGTCCTCTTGATGTTCAACTATTTTTTGTAAAACAGTTTCTGCACCGGGGTTCATACATATCCTTCTCACCTAACAGCACCTGGCCGTCTATTTTGGGTTTTCGGTAAGAGTAGTTGGCATTGTCGCCGCACTTAACGCATATGGCATGAAGCTTGGTAATATATTCTGCCCTTGCCAGCAATGAAGGCATAGGCCCGAAAGGGTTCCCTGCAAAATCCATATCCAGGCCTGCAACAATCACACGCTTGCCACTTTTTGCCAGATCTTCAACCACCTCTACTATTCCTGCATCAAAAAACTGTGCCTCATCAATTCCTATAACATCAGCATCAGTTGCCAGCAACAGAATGTTGCCGGCGCTAACCACCGGCGTTGAGCGTATCCTGGATGCATCATGCGAAACTATCTCCATTGGATCGAAGCGGGTATCCATTTCTGGTTTGAAGATTTCGGCCTGCTGGCCAGCTATCTGAACACGTTTCAGCCGCCTGATGAGTTCTTCGGTTTTACCGGAGAACATGCATCCGCATATTACTTCTATCCAGCCTTTTTTCCTGCCCGATCGGGATGGCTCAATAAACATCAATTAAAGGTATGAAAATTAATACAGGCAAAATTCGATGGAAAAACAGTTTTAATGAAATATCAGATCGTCTGATTTTTTACGGAACATGGGTATAAACCATCCGCCCCGCAGACCAAATAATATATCGAGCCTGTTCTTGTTATCAGTGCGCATAACATCATATAAAAAACTCCTCCGGCCTTGCGTGAAACCAAACAGTCCATCAAATCCTAATGTAAAATTAGTGAGCCCGTTTCTTGCAAAATAAATATACCCTGCATAAAGCTCCAATGATATTCCATTGGTAAGCCTGTCGTAACCTCTCAGGTAGGGTTCTCTGAGTTGAGACACCGATTTATCCTTGTCGTAAATAGTTATCTTATGCTGAATAAATCCAGCGGATGACATAAGAACCAAGCCATTATCAGGCCGGTATCCGGATAGGGAAATGATTTTGCCAAACTGGAGATCAATGGTATATCCACGTTCAAAAACAGGCACGCCTATTCTTTGCCCGCTATTGTTGATAAATTCATAAAGGTTATTGCTTTGCACCGAGTATTTATCCCTGATATTAATCATCAGTGAATCCTGCCTCACAATCTGACCCACAATAAATTCACACTTGGCACCAAAAATCCAGTTCTTTTCTGTTTTATATAGCATAGCCGGGCCAATGCGGTAGCTATCTCCAAAACGCTTTGCCATATCGGCTCCGGGGATATCAAAATCTCCGAAGACACTGAGAATAAATCCGCTTTTTTTCGCTTTTTTCTCACCATTACCAAACAATTTTTCCTTATCCTGAGCAACAGCATATAGTGTGGTGAAAAGAAATAGAAATGTAAAAACCTGCACCTTCATACGACAAATATAATCTTAACTGTGAAAATACCGGAAAAACAGGGTTCTGGCAAACAAGGGGTGTATTTTAACTTTTTGATGGCGCGCAGGTTATTTATAGTTTGCACCAGTTATCCTGGTAAAAAGAAGCATGGACCAAATAAGTCCATGCTTCTTTTGTTTAGACAATATATTCAAAATTCCGACAATTATCGTGATGGCATCATCGCAGCAGGGTTACATTTCCCTGGTGATGCTCATGCTGACCATCTTTGAAGGTGGCATCTATGATATATACAAAGACTCCTTCTGGCTGTGGAACATCATTAAGTTTACCATCCCAACCACGGCCATCAGTTGTGGTGGTGGCAAAAATCTCCTGGCCCCAGCGGTTGAATATCTTCATACTAAATGAAGACAGACCACTTGTGAGCAAAGTACGTGGGAAGAAGTAATCGTTCAGCCCGTCACCATTAGGGGTAAATACATTAGGGATATCCATGTAGCAGTCGTTGGCCACATTGAATGAGTCGGTGGTGGAGCAACCATTCAGTGTTACTATCACATAATAATGTCCCGGTTGCACAATACTGATACCTGAAGTTGTTTCACCGGTACTCCATTTCCAGCTTGCTCCGGTAGTCTTGGCATTAGCAATATCTTCAAAATAAATCGGCACGCTTCCGGGGCAAATAGAAGTATCCCCCCCAACATTAATACCAGGCTGTCCGAAAATAGTAAATGAGCGGCTGGTACTGGTATCCGGGCAGGCGCGGTAAACAGCCTCTACGAATACAGTATAAGTGCCGGCATTCGGGAAAGTATGTACTGCCGGATTTACATTGAGTGCGCTGTCGCCATCACCAAAACCCCAGATTACACCTCTCAGCCCGGAATTCTCAAATATACCGTTAAAGGTTATGGAGGTACCGGCACATATTGCGCTGTCGGTCGCTGTCATACTGATAGCACTGATGGAGTCAACAGTCAGTGACTTACTTACAGTATCAAAACAAGGTACATAATTGGCCACTGCCAGCAATATTTTATAGGTACCCGTATTCTGGTAGGTATGTGTTGCATTCGTAGTTGTACCTATACCTCCATCTCCGAAAATCCAGGTATAGTTCAATAATGTACCTGTGGATGTATTGGTAAATACTACAGGAGATCCCTGGCATACAAAGCTGTCGGGCAAGGATGTAAAGCCAGCGTTTATCAGGTTTTTAAGGTCAATCCCCTTAGTAGTGCTGTCAAAACATTTGGTATTGTTAATGTAGAGTTTAATAGAATCAACACCCGGGCTGTAGTAAATATGTGTCGGGTCGGTGAGATGGCTGGAATCACCATCTCCGAAAAACCATCTGTAGGTAAGGTCGGATGCAGGCCACGAACCATTAGTCAAAACCAGTGTATCTCCTTTGCAGCCCTCCTGAAGAGTGTAAGTAAATGCAGGAATAATCGGTGGTTCTACCAGCGTCACAGGCCCAAGCGAATTGGAAACACAAACCCCTCCGGTATTGGCAACAAAATTGCCATATACACCCTTACATAAACCTGAAATGGTAATCGTACTATCAGTTCCTACAAGGAAGGCTATCGGAGGGTAAGCAGTCCCATTAAAGGTATAATTAATCGTATCCAGCTGGCCGGGATGCAGGCCATGAAGTGTTACTGTTCCAGTACAGAAACCACATTTTGTTGGATTGGTAAAAGTCAGTGACCTCATGGTAAAAGGAGGAACAGTAAGGTTAGCCGGCCCCAGAGTGTTGGAAACACAAACACCTGCTGTTCGGGCAACAAAATTATCATACAGGCCAAAGCATAAACCGGTAATATGTACCTGGCTGTCGGCGCCTATCAACTGAACCACCGGAGGCTGGGCTACCCCATTGAATGTATATAAAATTGAGTCAGTTTCACCCGGATGTAAACCATAAAGTGTAATAGTTCCGTTACAGATACCGCAATAATCAGGATTTGTGAAACTGAGCGCCCTCATTGTAAAAGGTGGTACTGTAAGTGTAACCGGTCCAAGAGTATTTGAAACACAAACACCACCTGTATGCACTACAACATTAGAATAGGTACCTGCACATAGCCCGGTTATCACAATGAGACTATCTGCTCCAACAGCATGTACAAACGGAGGTTGAGCAACACCATTAAAATTATAATGCACAGAATCAGTCTCACCCGGATGCAATCCGTACAAAGTAATTGTTCCATTACAAATGCCGCAATAATCCGGATTGGTATAAGTGAGTGCCCTAACTGTAAAAGGAGGAACGGTCAGCGTTACAGGCCCCAAAATATTTGAAGTACAAATACCACCGGTAGTTGCAATAATATTTGAATAAACTCCGGCACATAAACCTGTAAGATGTACCTGGCTGTCTGCAGGGATCAGAACTACCACAGGTGGCTGAGGCACACCACCTAAATTAAAATGTATAGAATCGGTTTCCCCTGGATGCAGACCATAGAGAGTTATAGACCCATCGCAGATACCACACCATGTTGGATTAACGGATGTAATTGTTCGCATTGTAAAAGGTGGCGTAGTAAGTGTAACCGGACCTATTATATTAGAAATACATACCGAACCTGCATGAGCTACAATATTACTATAAACTCCCGCACATAAACCTGTAAGATGCACCTGGCTATCGGCTGGTATTATAACAGGAACAGGGGGCTGAGGTACACCACCTTTGTTGAAATAAATTGTATCGTGCCCTCCCGGATGCAGACCATAAAGTGTAATTGATCCATCGCATATTCCACAATAAGATGGGTTTATAGAAGTAAATGAGCGTATATTTAATGGTGGAGCAGTCAATACAACCGGGCCTGCAATATTGGATACGCAATATCCGTAAGTAACTGTTATTCCGGAATAAACACCTGCTCCAAGCCCCGTAAGAGTAATTGTACCGGTACCGGTAACAGTATGGACCTGTGCGGGTTGTATTACACCACCATAACTGAATTTGACGGTATCTGTAGTACCGGCAATAAGATTATAAAATGTAATTGTACCATCATCCACCCCACAAAAACTGGGATTAGTAAAAGTTGGCGACAAAGTAACAGGTGTTGGAGAGGCTATTGTTACCGGAATAGTTGCTTTGCATCCTCCGAATGTCATAGAATAGATAGTAAGGATGTAAGTACCTGGGGAGATACTGTCGTTAAAAGATCCTGTTATCCCTGTGAAAGTCTGAATTGTATCTGCACCTATGGAAAGTCTGATATTCCAGGGGCTTCCTCCCCCACCAGGAACTATAGAAATAAACCCTTTATGCGTACAACCTGCAGGATACAATAAAGTATAACTGATGGTAGGCTGAGAAACTATAGTAACAGTATAGGCAATGGTCTGCGTTCCAGCTAGCGGGCAATTATTGTCGGTATAAGTAACATAGAAAGTGTAAGAGCCTGGTGTAACACCAGTTGATGTCCAGGAAAATGTGCAATGAGGAGTCGGAGTACCATTTCCAGTCGTAGTGAAAGTGGCACCCGGCGGAAGGCCTGCATAGGTAACTGTAATATTATTTGTCAGATCAACCTCTGTTGGCGTAATTGCTATCGTAAAAGCGCCAGCGCCCTGGCATATCTGAAAGTGCGTTGGGTTAACAATTGTGCCACCTGTTCCACTTGTATAAGTACCTGTTGGAGGAGTATTGGTACAGGTTTGAACCAGGAATGTCATTTCCCTTTGGCTGCTTCCCCTGAATGCACCAGAATGCCATTCTTCTATATTGTAGACAACAACCGATCTTTGAAGCATGGTAGGCGCAAAATTAATCTGTCCTGTTGCTGGGTCAAATACCCAATATGTTCCTGCAGGTGTTAGAGGCGCTGCAGGTGTTGCACCACCCGTATAAGATACCGGACCTCCCGGAGTTGATGTAGTTGTTCCGTTCATTGCCTCTGCAAGTGAAAAAACAAGACTGTCTCCATCTGGGTCAACAGCACCCGGATTATAATTGTCGGAATCAGAATTACAGAAAAATGGCGTTGGTATATTGGTAAGGTTGGGGTTGGTATTATGAGTAACTGTATTATTAAGAGTATCCACCAATTGAATACAGGTTACTGGGGTAGTAACAATATTGGTAATAGAGGTGGCCCTGCCGGCACTGGAACCGGTTAACTGCCCGGTAAATAAAAATCTCCAGACCGCCGATGCAGATGGCAACACATAGGTACCTGTATATGTAAATTTTTTAATCCCTGGTATGGCAAACGAAGTATTTGTGCATTGTGTGAGGGCCAGATCAGCTGCACAAACAGGTGTAATTTCCACCCCGGTTGTTGGCGGCTGGATAGTGAGATTTATTGTTGCAATGTAAGTACTTCCATTATAAATATAGACTGCCGGAGCCGCAGTAGATAAGGCTGCATAGGCAGGAGTAGTAGCCGCAGAACCACAGTCGGCATAAGCAATAAGTGTGATATTATATGTGTTGCCGCTTACCCATGCATAATGAAGATCCATTCCTACCAGGTGGTTTGCATAGGAGTGCAGACCTAGGCATGCCGAACACAATATTAAAATAATACGTTTGAGATAGGAAGGTCTTTTGTTCATAGCAAATATTTCATAATATTTATTAATTAATTAGCAATTAAGTTTTGATTCATAACAGGCAAAAAGGTTTAAATCAGAAATATAAAATTAATATTGTTTCCAGTCATTGCAAAAAAAAATTTCTTCCAAAACAA
>CAIVEH010000174.1 GCA_903904855.1 uncultured Bacteroidota bacterium
CATCAATGGTTTTAGATGAGTTTTGAACTCTTCACAGAGTTCATCATCTTTATGAGAATAGGAAATGAATAATTTTATTTTAACCTTATCTTCCATGGGGGCGAATTCAGAAGTTTGAGCCTATTTTTATTTTGCAAAATACATACTTTCTGTTACTAAGGTTTGAAATTTTTTTATAGGTTTGATACTATTATTCAAACAAAACTGATCGATTATGTCCAATCTGAACTATACGATAAGAATTGCCATTGCAGGGAAGCGTGAGCATCCAAATCTATATATTCCAGATACTGCAAAAAGGATAGATGAAATACTTGCTGTTTTGAATGGAATACATAACAAGCTGTGGAGCAAATTACTCAATGATAAACCCAGCGATAAGGCGAATGATATTTATAATGATATTGCGCCTCAGGCGGATCTGAAAGTTCAGTTCCTGAGTGGGCTGGCGGATGGGGCGGATCAACTTGTTACGAGTAAGGTTGATAGTTTCGGCTATTCAAATGTAAATGGTAAAGTGCTGAGACCCTTTATTGATGCTATATTACCTTTTACCGCAGACTGGTACAGAAATCATCCTTCTTACCCTATTGAAGATATTAAGATTTTTGATCCGTTATTGATTCGAGCGGATCGCAGAATATATGTAAATGATGAGGCGATTTCGAAAAAATTATGTTCGGGTACAAAGGAGGAAATTGGTTCTGCTGCCAACAGGGCTTATGAAGCACAGGCATTGTTGATGCTGAGAAGGTGTGATATTTTATTGGCAGTTGCTGACCCGAAAGAAAAAGTGAAACCTGGTGGCACGCACCATACCATCAATAAAGCCAGGGCATACCATATTCCTGTTCTATTTTTATCGCTGGCAGATTATCAGATTTATATTCTGAATGATGATTCTACATCGTATGAAACAGTGGAAATGCTAATAGCCAGGGGGCAGGTAAAACCAGCAACTGAGGATAATATTGAAGACCTTTTCAAGGAAACTCTTTCGCAACAAACGCCAAAATCTGTTGAGGGTGTAGATGTAGATTTTGAGAATCTGATTTTTGTAAAGGGCTATAAAAGCCCCAATTCAGATAGGTTATTCGTAAGATGGAGAAAGAATATATGGGAATGGATAAATGGTAAAATGGGCAAAAATGCCGATAAGAAATTAGTTGACAAAAAGATTGAGATTAAAGTTGGAAGTAAATTAGAGAGGCTAACAGATATTTCCAATTTTCAAAAAAATATGGAAGATGTAAATACCGCTTTTTCGTATCAGTACAGAGGCGGATTTATACTGAATAATTTACTGGCAATTATAGCGGTATCCATAGCCGTATTTATGATGCTATTGGGTATTTACAGCCATCTGTGTGATTTTTCGGAAGCTGTTATTTTCACTGTTGTAATTGTAATACTGATTTGCCTGAAGTATTTAACGCTCAGATCGATTTTAGGAAACACAAAAGCGGCAACGGATGATAACTGGAACGATAAATCGATACTTACCCGATATCTTGCTGAAAGGCTCAGAGTGTATGAATTTCTATATGCAAATAATATACTGAGAGGGATTAAGCCACTTCGTGGCAAGCATATGAATGATAAATTCAAAGGATCGCCTCCGGAAGCGATTTACAGGAAAATAGAAGGCTATATGTCGGTTGAAAATGGTGGAGATTTTTCCCTTGATCCTATAGTGAACATGGAGAAATTCAATAAGGGACTTGTTTGGGGGCAAATTAATTTTCATTCACGAACATCGAACAAGTATGAGTTTCTGGATGAATTGCTGGATGAAGGGGGAGCCTGGCTCAACAAATTAACCATAGGCCTCGTATTTGCAGATGGGATTATTTTAGCACTTAACAAAATTTTGCCAGAATATGATGGATGTCATTGTTCGCAGTTTATCGAGTGGTTGCATTTATATGGAACGCCATTTTTCGTTTTACTAACTGCCTTATTTCCTGCCATTATTTCTGCATTTAATGCTGTAAGGTTTCAAAGTGAATCAAAAAAACTAAAAGAACGCTATGCAACCATGTACGAACTACTTTCCCGGAAATCGGAAAATATTCAAACAGTGCTTGATTCGTTGAAAGTGAACCCCAAAGGCTCAGATATACTGGAGCTGTTTCCACTAATTACAGAGATAGAGCAAATAATGCTGGATGAAATATCGGACTGGACATTGCTGTATAGCAAGGAATTTTTTGAGTCGTAGGTTGAATGCCAGAGGAAAAAAGAGTGGTTATGTGGGGCTATGTTGTTTTAGTGCTTGTAAACAGGGAAATCAAAAAGGGTGGGGTAGCTAGCGCTTCCCACCCTTTTAGTTTTGTTCAAGGATAATAAAAAGAATTACTGCCTTACGACTAATACACGTGCTGGCCACCATTGATGCTGAGATTGGCGCCGGTGATGAAGCTGGCGTGCTCTGAGGCGAGGAAGGATACCAGGTAGGCGACTTCTTCGGTGCCTCCGAGGCGGCCCATGGGTATCTGAGCTATGATCTGATTGCGGATCTCTTCTTTTACTGCCATTACCATATCGGTGCCAATGTAGCCTGGGGAGATGGTATTAACTGTAACTCCTTTGTTGGCTACTTCCATTGCCAGTGTTTTGGTAAAGCCGTGCATACCTGCTTTAGCGGCTGAATAGTTGGCCTGGCCGAACTGACCACGCTGTCCGTTAACGGAGGAAATATTGATGACCCGGCCGAAGCCTTTATCGATCATAGGGTTGATGACGTGGCGGGTGCAATTGAATACGCTGTCGAGATTGGTGGAGATTACGGCATGCCAGTTTTCGGGCGTCATTTTGCGGAAGGCGCCATCTTTGGTAATACCGGCATTGTTGACCAGTACATCTACATTGCCTATCTCGCTGGTTATCTTACTAATCATTTCTCCGCACGATTCGTAGCTGGCAACATCGGCATAATACATGCGGATATCGAAACCCTCATCGTGCAGTTGCTGCTGCCATACTTTTGCTTTTTCTTCGTTTCGGTAGTTGCCTACAACGATGTAGCCATCTTCATACAATTTTTTGCACATAGCTGTGCCAAGGCCGCCAGTAGCGCCTGTTACCAATACTACTCTCTTATCTGGTGTGCTCATACAGTTAAATTTTGAAACGTAAGATAATTGAAAAGTGTATAAAAAGAAATGATTGATCAAAATTATTACCAATTGAACCAGAAAACCGCCTGGAAGGCATGCAAAAAAGGACTCACGCAAGGGCGCGGAGGCTCAGTTTGCAAACTACCGATATAAGCACGCAATTGCCTGTGTTATACCGATAAGACTATAAAGAACGGCATGAAAAAATCTCAAGCAAAGGCGCGAAGGCGCAATATGCAAAAGTCATGTTTAAGTTCGCAAATAATACCAATGCCGATTTGTAATGACTATTTGATATTATTCTGATTTCTAGTGTCGAGCTGCTCTTGTTGGCATAAATGCATAAAAAAACATAAAGGATACATATTCATGTACCCTTTATGCTCAATTATATAGTAGTATTGCCTTATGGCCTTGCAGTAGCATGAATCTGCTTCTTCTCCTTGATACGTGCTGATTTACCAGAACGCTCGCGCAGATAGAAAAGCTTGGCACGACGAACGCGGCCAGACTTGTTGAGAACGATAGATTCAATGTTTGGTGAGTACAGGGGGAACAGACGCTCAACGCCTACACCATCGGATATTTTACGAACGGTAAAAGTCTGAGTGTGTCCACTTCCCTGACGTTTTAAAACATCGCCTTTGAAAGACTGGATACGCTCCTTATTTCCTTCTACAATTTTATAATTTACAGTAATATTATCGCCGGCTTTGAATTTTGGATATTCTTTCTTTGCGGTCAGTTGCTCGTGTACGAATGCTACAGCTTCCATTGTTATTTAATTTGGGATTGCAAAGGTAAGACAAAATTTATGTTTAACACAAAAAAATTATCTTTTATTTGGAAGGTTGTTGAAAAAGTTTATTGTTATTGTCCAAGACCAGGGGAAATAGCCGTATAAAGGTAGGTTCATAATATTGTAGTTTGCAGTAGGCAGTAGGCAGTAGGCAGTTTACGGGGAAATAGCCGTATAAAGGTAGGTTCATAATATTGCTCGCTGTATAAAATTGTGCAATGATAGTTTCACGCAAAGCCTCAAAGCCGCAAACCGATCAATTGATAATAGGTATTATATAAAAGCAAGACCGCAAAGCCATCAAACATTGAAATGCATAATTTTATGCGGCTTAAAGTATAGCTTATGGAAATTAATGGGGGATTTAGCTAATTTCATTATCTTAAGAATGCCGCCGCAGTATTTCGCACTTGGAGGGCTAGTGGTTGATGTATTTTGTACCGGGGGCTACACCCCCGGCTGTTATATTTCGCTCCTTCAGAGCTAAAATATTTCTTAAGTAAAACCAATTCCATTGAGCAACAAAGCCATTTAGTAATTGAGACATTAATCATTAATCTTCCTTCATCAACCCCGGACGGCGCTCTTCTGTGCGCTTCAATGATTGCTCGTGGCGCCATGCATCTATCTTTTTGGGGTCGCCGCAGAGAAGTACTTCGGGTACAGGCCAGCCACGGAAATCGGCTGGGCGGGTATAGACAGGGGGGGCGAGCAGGCCATCCTGGAAAGAATCGAAGAGGGCGGAGGTTTCGTCGCTGAGTACACCGGGTAATAAACGACCTATTGCATCGACTACCACTGCTGCGGCCAGTTCGCCGCCACTGAGCACGTAATCACCAATGGAAATCTCTTTAGTGATGAAATGATCCCGGATACGCTCATCTATACCTTTATAATGCCCACATATGATCATTATGTTTTCTTTTAATGAGAGGGTGTTGGCTGTTTTCTGGTCGAAGAGCGGGCCATCAGGAGTCATGTAGATGATCTCATCATAGTTGCGGTCTTTCTGTAATAACTCAATAGCAATGGCCAATGGTTCGGCCATCATGACCATACCTGCGCCGCCGCCGAACTGGTAGTCGTCGACCTGGGCCTGCTTGTATGGAGTGGTGTCGCGGAGGTTGTGGGTGTATACTTCGAGCAGGCCTTTTTCGCGGGCCCGCTTCATGATGGAGTGACTGAATGGGCTCTCGAGTAATTCGGGTAAAACTGTAATAATATCTATGCGCATAAAATATAAATTGAAAATTCCGACCACGGAAATCTACCAAAGTATAAAGGTAGAAATTTGGAGGGAGAAAGGGGTGGGGGATTTTTAGGTGTATGATTTTTTATATAAAATATATATTATTTTGAGTAATTGTTTGTATATTGTGATTGATAATTTGATTTTGGCTAATTTAATTATTTTAAATTTATGCTTGTCAAGGAGCAGTGTATATTTTCATAGGCTGAAAAATATAAATGCGGAAGGCTTGTTATTAATTTTATCTGATCGAGTTCGCGGCAGGGGAGTATGGGTAGTTGTGAGTTTAGGTGCGGAGCCATTTGTTAGCACAGCTATTTTATTGATATTGGAATGGTTAAAGTGAAAAATGCCTGTTGGTATTCACTTTGCGCCAAATTCCACCTTTTTCAACAAAGTCAGAGGCCTAAATAAACGTCTAAAAGACCATCGGGGAGGGTCATTTGTATCGTTTTAGTTTTTATATTAAGGCTATCAATTGTTTGCTCGATGAGAGGAATAAGAACTTCAGTATCTTTGTAAGTAAGCTTTGCAATCCATTGGTTACCAGTTTGCATAACATCTTCTATTTTTCCTAGACTACCTTCTTTTTTGTCCATTAACAAAAATCCGATCCAAAGGAGTGGAGATTGCCTTGCATAGTCGGATAAAATATTTTCATCGACATACACATGTTTGGTTACCAATTTTTTAGCAGCCTCTATTTTATCAATGTCTTCAACGTTAATAATGTACTCTTCATTATTATTTACCTTAATGCTTGAAATAAAATATGGGATAAAACTACCCTTCTGCATTTCCACATGGAGGGCAGTTCCTTTTTTCAGCCATTTGGAGTTACCCACCACATGAGTGAGTATGAGGGACCCCGCAATTCCGTGGGTAGCTACTATTTTTCCTATTCGTATCATTGTGCAGCAAAGGTAACTTTTATGGTTTGGAATGTGAATTTTAAGTGGGATCAGGGAATGTAAATTTTCCTTAATTGTTCGAACAGGAGATTTTCGCCCTCTTCTACCTCCATGGTTTGGGCATTGGCAAAGATTATAATGGCCCTATTCCGGTCTTTAAAAACATATACGTTTGTGAGAAATGTACCTGGATTGCCGGTATTGTGTGTGTAAACATTGTTATTTTCATCACTATTATAAAACCAGCCAATTGAAAATTCGGGTCGACCATAGTGCAGAAAATTAAATTCGTTGGCGGTTAAGAGATCCGATTTGCCCGAGAGGCCCTGCAATTGAAGTTGAATAAATTTTGCATAATCGGGGAGGCTGATGGTAATATTGCCGGTCGGAAGCAGCCAGTCGAGTTTACTATTTTTGCCAGGTGGCTCGGGTGAACGGTGTTCATTATGCCCCCATGGCTGGAGGGTATCAATGTTGTTGGGTTGCCCGAAATAGAAATTTATACTCAATTGTTTGCCCAGATCAGTTACTAATTCTTTGTAGGGTTTTCCTGAGGCTTTCTCGAGCATCAGTCCGGCGATTACATATCCGAGGTTGGAAAAGCTTATGCTGTCTTTTGTCGGGACCGGTTTTTGTTTCAGTGCCCATTGGGCAAACTGGAATCGTTGTTGCTCCTCATTGCCGGTGAATTGATCGGGAGTGGGGTGTTTATTGGTGTATGTATATCGTGGCAAGCGGGTGCGGAAAGTGAGCAGGTTCAATAAATTGAGGTTGGAATAGGTAGGGTTGCTAGCGGCTTTCAATTCAGGATAAAGATCAAAAAAGCGGGTATCCCACGATAATTTGCCCTGTTTTACCAATAAAGCAGCAATAAATCCGGTAATTGCTTTGGTATTTGAACCTATGCGGAACAGGTCGTGGATATCGGATTTTCTATAGGTGCCGATTTTTTTGAGACCGAGTGAATGCATTTCCAGTATACTATCAGAGCTTAGTACGGCAAAATTGAGTTCGGGGATATGGTATGCTTTTCTGATGCTATCGGCAAATGATACTGTATTCTGGCCATTTGATAAAGTAGCCAATAGGAGCAGGGATAAGGAAAGGATATATAGCTTTTTCATTTACAGTAGGTTCTCATTTGGAGACATGATGGATTTGGGATAATGATCTGGTTACCGGTATATTTTAGTAGGCCTGTTGAGGCATCCCTATTAAACACTACAACATTATTGCTGAATTGATTGGCCACAAGAAGATACTTTCCGGTAGGGTCAATAACGAAATTTCTGGGATGGAGGCCTAGAGTTGACTGGTGGCCAGTAAGGGTAAGGAGACCAGTTGAGGTATCGATAGAGAATATGGTAATGCTGTGTTCGTCTTCCCGATTGGAAGAATATAGAAAACGGCCATCGGGAGAAATGTGGATATCTGCGCAGCCATATTCATTCTGTTTGCCTGCATAGGATGCGATTCTTTGAATGGGTGATAACTGGCCATTCTGGTAATTATAGGCTGAGACGTTGCCGCTCAGCTCTTCGTTGCAGTAGGCATATCTGCCATCAGGATGAAAGGTGATATGCCTGGGGCCGCTGCCGGGATTGGTTTTAAAAAAAGGTGAGGTAGATGCTTGCAATGGTTTGGAATTCAATGAATCGAATGTGAATACTCTTATTTTGTCTGCGCCAAGGTCGGGTGCGAAAAGGTAATCCTGATTTGGCGAGAATACTACCGAATGGAGGTGGGCGCTATCCTGGCGGTCTTCGTTAATACTGCTATCGGTGAACTGAATTAGTTGCGAATGGGGTTGCAAACTGCCATCGGGATAGATTGGGAAAACAGAAACAGAGCCACTGGTGTAATTTGCACTGATGAGCCATTTGCTGGTTTTGTTTAAAGTGATATATACGGGATTTTCTCCGTCTGTTGGTTGTTTGTTGATGAAGGAAAATTGCCCTGAAATGCTATCGAATGAAAAGGAGCTTATACTGCCGGCATTGTGTATGCGGGTTTCGGTGCAGGCGTAGAGGTGAGTACCATCGGGAGACAGTGTAATATAGGAAGGATTGGTTATGTTATGGCTATTGCTCACTTTTGAGAGTGATCCAGATAGGGTATTGAGACTATATACGTATATTCCATCAGATGGGTTTCCGGATGTGTAGGTTCCTATGAAAAGATAGGTGGTTTTGTGCTGAGATCTATTTTCCGGGCTTTTACATGCCTGAAAGGATAATAAAAAGCACATAAGGAGCACCAGGCTATGGGTAAGCTTCATTGAGAATTTGCCAGGGATTTTATTAGGATATGTTTTCGGTGGGCCTTGCAGAGGGGGTGGGTACAATGCGTACCAGGAAGTAAATGATGTTAGCAATAGTGCCAATAAAAATGAATAATAATATCCACATTACCTTTTCGCCTTCTGATTTTGTGCCGGTTTTGAGGACATGAACAATATACCAGATCATAAGTGAAAAATGGGTGATTACAGCCGCAATAATGAAGAGTATGACTGATGGGTTTAATATCTGGGTAAAATACTGTTTGAATAACACCTGAGGGTCTGATACGGTATCAAGATGAAGCACTATTTCTTTGATAAACAATAAATAGCAAACTAAAAAAATAATACCATAAATGACTGGTAAGAATGTGAAGAAGCCGAGAATGAATTTTGATTTCTGAGACATAAGGTTATTTTTCAATAAAGCTACCGGAATTAGGTATTAAAACCAAAGGAAATGAAAATATATTATCAATTGGGCGTAAATAAATCGGCTGGAAAAAATTTCATGCAAAGGAGGCGGAGGAGCGGTTTGTAAATTACCGATTTAAGCACGCAATAGCCCCATTGTGCTGATTTTTAAAGTTTTGTAGGCATTATCATTAGCTTTAATGTTATGCAAAAGTAATTTCGCCCCTTCGGGGCTGGAATAAACTTATTTATCTATCGAGGGGCTTCACCCCTCGCTGGAGGATTCTGCCCTTTCAGGGCGCCTCGAACTTTACTTTATAGATTGGTTCAATGAGTTAATTTCTGATTCTGTGTGCCTACTTTGGATCAGATCATTTTTGATGTTTTGGCAAAAGTTTCAGGCTTCTTTTTTATTCATTGTTTAAAAGCGCTCCCGTTGGTTTGTATCTATCAGGTGATGATCCCATTTTTAAGGGCATATACTACGAGCCCGGCAGTATTGCGGACACCGATTTTTTCGATAAGGGATGTGCGGATACCTTCTATGGTTCGGGGACTGAGGAAAATTTTAGCTCCGATTTCGACAGTTGTCAGTTCCTGACATATAAGTTTAAGTACTTCAGTTTCACGGTCATTGAGATTTATGGCATTCTTAAATTTCAGGTCAGCATTTTTCCTTGTCAGTGTTTTGAGCATTGTGTTGCTGACCAGGTGATTGAAATAATAATCGTTTTCATAGACGGCATGGATAGCTTTTTTTATTTCATCGGGTTCGGAGTTTTTGAGGAGGTAGCCGTTTGCACCCAACTCGAGCAGGTGGAGAATAAAATGCTCATCATCGAAGGAAGTGAGCATCAGGATTTTGATGCCAGGGTAGGAGAGGTGCAGTTTTTTTGTTGCTTCTATGCCGTCCATTTCGGGCATTTTGATATCCAGCAGAACCACATCGGGCTTTTGTTTTTCAACAATATCCAGGAGCATGAGTCCGTTTTCGGCTTCGCCAACAAGTTTTAGCCTGTGATCATCGGCAAGCGCATAACGGAGACCCTGGCGGAATATTTTATGGTCGTCGGCGATTATGTATTTTATTATAGCCATTTTATGCTTGTTTGCTATCGGTTGGTAAAGGTATTATCAATTCGGTTTTGTAGCCAAGTTCCGGCTCAAAGAAAAAACGGATTGAGGCATTAATAGATTTGAGGCGGTTTACTATATTTTTCAGGCCGGTAGAGCCTTTTTTGTAGATGAGGGATTCATACATTTCCTGGGTCATGCCTTGGCCATTGTGTGTTAAGAGGATTAATAATCCCTGATCCGTATTATCAGTTTCCAATGAGATAGCTGTGGCGGCTGAATGCTTGATGATATTGGCAATAAGTTCCTGAACAATGCGGTAAATGGCCAATTCAATATTATCGGCGGTTCGCGGCAGCTGTTTATTGACGTTGAAAGCAGCAGATAAAGCAGCAGATTTATTGATTGTTTCGATAAGGGAGCGCAAGGATAATTCGAGACCGAGATGCTGGAGGGAAGCAGGCTGCAGTTTATGGGATATATCCCTGATACGGACAATGCCCTGATCGAGTAATTCTTTGGACTGATTAATTACATTTTCATCGTACAGGGCTTCCTTGGTTTTATATAAAAATAGCCGGGCCGATGCCAGAGTAGCCACCACATCATCGTGGAGTTCGGCGGCTATCCTCATTCTTTCGTCTTCTTCGCTGCGGATGGATGCCTGAATGAGTTCGAGTTCTTTTTGTTCGTTGATTTTTTTGAGTTCGAGTTGGTGGGAGATTACGCGGCGTTGGTAGAGGATGACGAAGAAAATGATGCCGATAGCTAGTGCAAGCATAGCACAAATACCAATAATTATGAGTTGAGGCAAATCAGATGTCATTACTATTACAGGATAATGCTTTTGCCAAAAGTAAGTTTTTTAAAATATTAAATACTTTAAAAGAAATAGACCATAAAAAGACAAACAATTCTGGTGCATTTTTATGTGCATAATCAGTAAATAATATTGATAAAAAATCACCAGATGCATATAAGATAAAAGCTACATTCATCCAAAAGAAAGATGATTTTTCTAAAAAAACAATTTCTTGTTTTTTTAGAATTGTAAGCAAGCCAAAAATTCCATAGAGAATATAACTAAACAAGAATATACTATAACCAAAAGTATTTAGTTCATTTAGAGACTTGTAAAGTGTCGTTATAATAAAAAAACAACAAATACTGCCATTAAGGATGAGAAATGATAGCTTTTGTTTATATATTTTGTCTTTATATAGGAAAGCTATAAGTATAAATTCTATTAATACAAAAAGATTAGTCGCCCAATGATAATTAATGTGTAAAATTCTCTTAAGCGATGTTACTAGTAAATCAAATGTAAACCCTGTTACAGCATAAAGCCATAACAGGGTAAATCTATTTTTAATACCCCAAAAAATAGGTACTAAGTATGAGAATATTGATATGATTAGTAGTGGCACGATTATGATCATTAAATATTTACAAATGGATACGCATCACTTATGTCGCCCATAAATACAATATTTCCGTTTAATAATGCCATAATTGCAAGTGTATTTGAGCCATCCCTTCCAACTGCCCTATAAAAATTAAAGGTATCTGGATTTCTTAATAAGATACCTTTAAATAGTGCAATAGAATATGGATTTTGACCAGAGCCTGGAATTGGATTATAGCCTGGTGTTGGTATTAGACGCATTTTATCTTGTGTAGCAAGATTACCCTTATCTAAATCATATTCAATTCTATATTCACTACAATTGATTCCTTTTAATAAATTTAATATGTCAGATTTGCTTTTGACTAAGGGCGCAGGTATGGGATCACCTTGGTAAAAGGCCGTAATTATATTCCAAAATCTAGCAATACCTATTTCGTGAGCACCTGCAATTTGGATTTGGCAATTTGGATCATCACAATTTGCTGCTTGCAGGCATGGGTCATCTATTTTAGGCTTATTTACTTTTGAATTTTTCATTTAAAATTAGTTTTTAGTTAAGAAATGATTTGCAACAAATATAAGTACTCAAAACTTCAAAATCCAATAATTTACTTTCTATGAGAATGAGTAAAAATCACTTAAAATATAGATTGTCAATTATTTAGCTTAATTCTAGCTAGAATATTTAGGTAGGTTTCCTCTATTGAATACGTAGAAATACGTATAGTAATACCTTGTTTTCCCGTTTCTAATTTTCAGTAATTCCTCTCTTGTATTGCTTTGGTATCCATCGGAATTTTGTGCCAGAAAAATATTTAACCCGGAAAGCCGAAAACGGGCTATAGAGTAGGCGCAAAACTCAAATATATAATGGCTAACATTAAAATTGCAGTAATTAATGAGTATTCAAAACTTACTGATGCTCAGGTAAAAGAAGTTGTTGATGCATTGCAAATCCAGGTACATCAACATTTTGCTCCAGCATGGGGTATTGATGCGGACATTACGTTTTACCCCAAAAAAAATCCACCTGCCACTTCGTGGCAGTTAGTGATATTAGATGCATCTGATCAGGCCGGGGCGCTTGGATATCATGATGTAACCAAGCACGGGTTGCCACTCGGCAAAATATTTGCCGGAACAGATGCTAAATATGGCAGCCTTTGGTCTGTTACGGCCAGTCATGAATTGCTGGAGATGTTGGGTGATCCAGATATCAACCTTACTGTATTCCGTGAGAATAACAATGGTACAGGAACCTTATATGCTTATGAAAACTGCGATGCTTGTGAGGATGATTCTTTTGGCTATAAAATCGGGAATGTAACCGTTTCTGATTTTGTTTTTCCGTCCTGGTTTGAAGGATTTCAACCATCAGGTACGCAGTTTGACTACTGTAAAAAAATCAAACATCCGTTCGAACTATTGAAAGGAGGCTATATAGGAGTGTATGATGTTTCATCAGGCAGTGGATGGACACAGCATACGGCGCAGGATACAACTTTGAAAATTCAGATGCGTGCAAAAGTTGGTAGCCGCAGGGAACGCAGGAGAACTCCAAGAGGCCAGTGGTTACATAGCACGATATAGTAAATAAATAATTAACCTGGTTAGCCGAAAACGGGATCTAGAGTAGGCAATCTTAACTTTAATAAAATGAACAAGAATTTAAGTGCCATTGAAAATGAAATGGTAAACTTTGATTTCGATTCTTTACATGCCCATGCAAGCACAGCAAAAGCAGGCATAGCAACAGCTGCTTCGGCTGCAGATGTAAAGACACAAATTTGCGCTATCTGGAGCAAGATAGGCAAGTATGTTAAATTGGCTGAAAACATTCCGGTAGTAGGGAAGTTTATTAAAATATTAGCTGATTTACTTGATACTATTTGTGCTGCTTAATAGCACTAAAATAATCAAGTTGAAATTTATTATTGACTGGCTAATTAACTGGCCAGTCAATAATTTTTTAAGCATTTATTAGTTCATTGCGCGTTGTTTGAAAATGCGATTATTAAATTAGAAATATCAATCAAAACATGGAAATAAATCAGGATTTAGTTCGAATTTATTTATATCAATTAATTTAGCTAAGAATTTCTCAAACATTCATTATTAAAAACAAATAAAATGGCAACAACAAACTCAAAAAAAACGCTGAGGTTCGCTCATCCATTTCAAACAAATGTGCCTATTGCAGATAGGCAGAATGTGCCAAATGTTGGTACTCGTATGACTGATTTTGTACAAACAAAACTGGAACCTATACCTGTCCCTCAAAGAGAGCCAACTATGACTCTTGCCGAAATAATTGGCGATGCCGGGGCAGCTGAAATTGCTGCTGGTAAATCCATTATTTTTCATGCAACCGGCGATACCGGGCTTGTACATGGGGAGATGCAGGAACTGGTAGCTGAGTCAATGGCAACCGAATATAATGTAGCAAATCCTGAAAAATCTCCTGCATTTTTTCTTCATTTAGGTGATGTAGTTTATTATGATAACACCGATTCCGGTTATCATCAGCAGTTTTACGTTCCATATAAAAACTATCCCGGTAAAATTATTGCCATTCCCGGAAATCACGATGGTGAGTTGTTTAAATATGATGGCACTAGTACAGGTCAAAAAGTTTCCCTGGAAGCGTTCCAGAAAAATTTTTGTCAACCTAAACCGGGAGTACCTCCGGCCGCAGGAACTATTTACCGTGAAATGATCAGCCAACCAGGTGTTTATTGGGTATTGAATGCCCCATATGTTGATATTATCGGACTATATTCCAATATGGCCGAAAATCCAGGGTATATTTCCGCGCCATCAATCGGTAATAAACAAAAAGACTGGCTAACAAAGACTCTTACTAATATTGCAGAAAATAGAAAAAAAGGTTCAAAAAAAGCTTTAATCATTGCAGTTCATCATCCACCTATAAGTACAAGTGGTCATAGCTCAAGTACCGAAATGCTTGCTGATATTGATGATTCCTGTAAAAAAGCAGGTATTATGCCTGATGCTGTACTTGCAGCTCATGCTCATAATTATCAGAGGTACACAAGATACATAACCTTCAATGGTATAGACATGGAAATCCCATTTATAGTTTGTGGTGGAGGTGGCAGAGTAAGTCAGCCAGTTGAAACAGCTACGGGCGCTAAAGATGGTGATCATTCATTTGATAAATCATTAAGGGGTAATGGTTTTCTTACAATAACGGTAACGAAGGATGTCCTCACAATTAATTTCACTCAAGTAAGTGAGGATAAGAACAAACATTTCGTGACGAAAAAGTTCGATTCAGTGACGGTAAACCTGAAGAGCAATAAGTTGAAATAGTTTATTACAAGTATCTATTTCCAATAGAGGCTGTCTTTGTAAAAGACAGCCTCTTGATATTTGTATATTTTTTATTAATAATGCATCACTTACCAGTTCATCGAATGTATTTCTGCACCTGAGTCTATTTACCAATTTTACCACCCCATCCAATAGTCATGTTTATAATAATTATTATACAATACAGGGTGGATATGCTTTTGATCTGACAACTTTATTTTCAAAATTGCAGAAGAAATAGGCTGATAAAATATGAAATAGTAATTGTATGCCAAGATCTTAAGATAAAGCTTGAAATTTTCTTATTATCTGAATATTCTCTAATTAAATGCTCGTTTGCGATTTATGGATAAGTTTCTATGTATCTACATTGAAACTTTGGCAACACGAAAACCATCATCAGTATTGAATCAGGGAGGATTTTATTGAAATTAAATTTAACAAATATATTTTAGTTGCATGTTAAAAACTAAATATTCTAACAATATGCTTTAGTGTAACAAATAAAATTTTCTTTAAAAAATTTGAATAATTCAGATTGTATTGTAAATTGAGGCTAGAAAATACAACCTTAGCTGCAGTTATTCTGCTCAAACAAATAATGGGGGCACTGATTTACGTCAGTGTCCTTTCTACTTTTTCAGTCAATGTACTCAGCAATATTGAGGAATTTCTGAACCATTTTATTGAAGAGTATGTTTGGTAAGTGTGCATAAAAAAGAGAAGGACAAAATTTTCAGTTTATTCCAAATAATGGGCCGATAGAATGTATACGATAATGTGAAAGATATTTGGTAATAACAGAAAATAAATAAGCCCCTTTAGAAAGGGGCTTATTTATTTTAATAACCTTCAAATAATTATTATTTTTTAGGAGCAGCTTCTTTCTTAGGAGCGGCTTCTTTCTTAGGAGCACCTTCTTTCTTAGGAGCACCTTCTTTTTTAGGAGCGGCTTCTTTCTTAGGAGC
>CAIVEH010000175.1 GCA_903904855.1 uncultured Bacteroidota bacterium
CAATTGATTGATTTGCGGCTTTGCGTGAAACTACTATTGCACAATTTTACACAGCGAGCTGTATAGTTGAAAATCCCGACCCATTGGGGCTTGCCGGTTAATCCTGGAAATCCTTCTTCGTGCCCCACAGCTTTTTCAGCGAAGGAGCATTAATCTAGAAAATCCTGTTCAAAAAATTAAAACACTGAAATTCAATAAGTTGCGCAAAATTAATCTGCAAAAAGACGCAATTTTCCATGAAAAGACGCAATTTTTTGAACGAAACACGCAACAATCACGCAATTTTTTTGACGAAAACACGCAACTTTTTGAACAAAACACGCAATTTTTTACCAGAACAAATTATACCAAATAGACATTATAAACCGGCATTGGTATTCTTTGCGGCCTTAAAAATGACGTTTGCATATTGCGCCTTCGCGCCTTCGCGTGAGATTTTTTCATGCCGCTCTTTAAAGTCTATTCGGTATTAAATCGATCTTTCATCCCCATCTTTTAAACCTGATCCAAAAAAGAGAAAAATATTGGTATTTATACATGAAAAAATCCTTTCAAATACCCTGGATTTACCAAAGAATATTTGAAAGGATTAATATTATCTGTTGCTTCGGGAAGCAATAAAATCAATTTATGCTTCTGCTGGCTGATCTGTGCTTTCGCCTTCGCTGGCATCAGCTTCCGCTTCTGCTATCTGGGCTGCTCTTGCACTGTTCTTTTCTTCGATCTTACGCACAGACTCCTTCATTGTCTCGTGGCGTTTTTCGCTCTTGTGCCTGCGGTGCGTTTCTTCACGCTTTGCTACCAGTTCCTCATGCTCGCCATTCCATTTTTCGAATTTCTCCATAGCTGTAGTTTCGTCAAACAGACCCAGCGATACACCACGCATAAGGTGCTTTAGGAACAACACGCCCTTAAAGGATAAAATACGACGGCAGGTGTTGGTTGGCTGTGCGCCTTTCTCCAGCCAGTGGAGTGAGCGTTCACGGCTGATCCGTACAGTTGCAGGAACTGTCAGCGGATTGTAGGTGCCTAATTTTTCAATAAACTTACCATCCCTGGGAGCAGTTGTGCTTGCCACGACGATGAAATAGAATGGGCGCTTTTTCGACCCATGTCTCTGAAGACGAATCTTAACCGACATAATAATAGAAATTATTTTGCGTTAAACAATAAATTTTTTCGGACTGCAAATATAGTGCAGTTGTATGATAAAGCCAAATGTTAGCAGTAAAATTATTCAAACCGCCCCCTTACCCATGTTTTGACTTAATAAACACAAAATAATAAAAGCCAATCTAAAGCCTTTGAGTCGGTATTTTACACTATTAAAATTGCCAATTGAATCACGGGAATCATTAACTATACTTTATGGAAATCTTTTTCAGTTGCCTATCAAAATCATTAAAATACCAAAAAAAAATTTTAACTTGCAAGTCTAAATATAAAACTATATGAAGAAACTACTATTAATTCTATGTCTTGGCTGTATGGCAAACCTATCCAATGCCCAGGACCAAAGTAACCAGCAATCTGTTCAGGACAGCCATCACAAAGTGCTGGGTTACATCAAAGGAGGTATCATAACAGATGCCAATAATAATTTTCTTGGCGATTTCAAGCCCGGCAATGGCGGTCTGGTAATTTCGGATAAGAATCATAAGGTAATTGGTTATTTTATTCAGAATAAAGTGGTTCAGGATGCCAACCATAAAACTTTAGGATACGTTAATATGGAAAGAGGTTCAATGATCAGTACTATTATTAATGCAGAAAGCAAACCTCTGGGTTACATAAATATAGAAAATGGCGCTGTTCAGGATAATAATCATTCCGTTATCGGATATGAAATTAACACTGAAGTAATGTGGGCTGCCCCCTATTTCTTTTTCTTTAAATTCTGATCTTAAAAAATAATAATACAGACTCACCAATTTTTTTCAATAAATTCTGGCGAATTGGTGAGTTTGTTTTTTTACTGATTTCACTAACAATTAAAACCTCAAATGCATGATTAAACACATTACACTCACTCTCTCATTATTGTGCACCGGTCTGGCTTTCGCCCAGATTCCTAATGCAAGTTTTGAAACCTGGACTCACCACACCGGTGGTGGCAGCGCCGGATATGATACTCCCGACAGCTGGGGTAACATCAATTCACTCACCTCTTTTGATTCAACCTATACCTGTACAAAGGGAACTACTGGTGCTCCTTCAGGATCAGCCTATATCAAACTTACTTCCCAAACAGTTCCGATTGTAGGCGCTGTTCCCGGCATTGCGGTAACAGGGACAATAAGTTTATCCGGCACTACTCCTTCGGTTTCTGGTGGATTTGCCAATGCTACACGTTATGCCAATCTGACCGGCCAATGGCAATATATGGCTATGGGGGCAGATCAGGGACATATTGCTGTATTTCTATCTAAATGGAATTCAGCACTTAATAAAAGAGATACTGTATCTTTTACAAATTACAGTTTATCAGGAATGGTTATGTCATGGACCGCTTTTAGTATTCCGCTTACATACCAAAAAGGCAGCATTCCCGATACCGCAATGATAGTATTATCTTCCAGCGGAACAACCCCTGTTGCCAACAGCTATTTATATGTTGATGCTTTGGCGTTTACCGGCACTGTTCCAACCGGTGTGGTTACGGTTGTTAACGACCGCGCCGCTACTACTATCTTCCCTAATCCGGCCAAAGACAAATCTACCATCTATTACTACAGTCTTTTTGCCGGCCAGCTCCAGATTAACATCACAGATATCAGCGGTAAAATAATCAGAACCTCCAGTGCCAGAATCATAAATGGTTCCAATGATATTTCTCTTGATCTTACTGGTCTCATTAAAGGTGTTTATATGGTTAATCTTACTGATGGCATAGGTACAGAAAGTAAAAAAATAGTAGTTGAATAATTAACAGAATATTTATGATGAAAAACACGAAACTTTTTATTCTTGGATTACTGCTGTCGGGCATGCCCATGATTGCCTCTGCACAATCAAAAACAGAAACTATTAAGGTGGCTGGTAATTGTGGTATGTGCCAGAAACACATAGAATCTGCTGCAAAAAAAGCTGGCGCAACTGAGGCGAAATGGAATAAAAAAACCAAGGAACTTACTGTTTCTTTTGATGCCTCAAAAACATCGGATGATGCAATCCAGAAGGCTGTTGCTGCTTCAGGCTATGATACCGAAAAATATGCCGGAGACGAAAAGGCCTACAATGGCCTTGATGAGTGTTGCCAGTATGAAGGAAAAAAGAAAGCCGCTAACAAATAAATAAATCGTTTTATTAACTTCATACTCTAAATCAGAATTTGTTCATTAATTGTGTATTCATTTTAAAAACTAAAAAAATAATGAAAACTGTAAAATTCATAATTGCCGCTGTACTCATTGTAACCTCTTTCAGCCAGGTTGCCAATGCCCAGTCAAAGCATAAATCAGATGTTAAAAACGTGACCGAAGCAGCACAGCCAAAGGAGCATAAGTGCAATACAAAATGCAATGCAGCGGCGCATAATTACCTTCATGGCGAGAAAGGTCATGTATGCACTGATGCCTGCAAAAAAAACATTAAAGAAAGCTAAATAAGCAAAGAATAAGTGTTATTTAGAGAGACCTAAATTTTGGTCTCTTTTTTTGTGTCAAAATTACACATGCTATTTATAATTGGAGAAAATTCTCCTGGTTCAGGTTATAACAGGCCATGCCGGACAGGCATTACATATACCCCTCATCGCTCATGCTCAGAAAATCATGCCCTGCAATGATAAGGTGATCCAGTAACCTGATTTCCATAAGCGCTGCGCCTTCTTTTAATTTTGCTGTCAGGTATTTATCCGCATCGCTTGGTTTTTTGCTGCCCGAAGGATGGTTGTGCGCAATAATTATCTGGTTTGAATTATACAAAAGACAGTTCTTCAGTATCATGCGCACATCAACTACCGTAGCTGTAATGCCACCGCTGCTTACCAGTTCGCATTTGAGTATTTTGCTTGCCTGATTAAGGTAAACTACACAGAAAACTTCGTGGTTAAGATCCTGCAGCATAGGCATTACAATACTTACTGCTTCCGTACTTTTGTTGATCTTTTTACGCTCTATCCCTTCTCCAATCTGGCGGCGGCGGCCCAGTTCCATGGCAGCGCAAATAGTTATCGCTTTTGCCTCTCCAATACCCTTTATTTTCTGTAGTTCCTGTATACTCAGTCTGCCAAGTTCGCGCAGGTTATCTCCCGCCAATGCAAGCACATCGCTTGCCAGATCCATTGCGGATTTCTCCTTGTTGCCACTGGCAATAAGGATGGTAAGCAGCTCCACATCGGTTAGTGCAGATGCTCCTTTCTGCATCATCCGTTCACGGGGCTGCTCTTCTTCGCTCCAGTTCTTTATGGTTTTTTGTGTTGCCATTTGGAATGCTGAAAATAAACTTTTTTCCGTTTAGTGATGTTGATTAAATAAAGTACGCCGTATTGCGAAGTTATTTTTCTTTTTTACGAGGCGTAAAATCTGCGAATAGTGTACTATTTCAAGAATTTTACAACGAAGTAAAAAGGAAAAAGAACAAGTAAGATGGTGTACTTTATTTAATCAACATCACTTAGTTTTATTGTTATAAAAAAATCCACTGTATCTATCAGGACAAGGTATTGTTATTCTGATATAATTATCAGGACTTGGGAGTAACTTTGCACACTAAATAAAATAATTTGGCTACCATTTATTCGTATGTTCCGTATAAAGAAACCGGGTATTTTTCGCACCTGGTTGCAGACTATCTTGACGGACATCCTGATACCCAGCCTTTCTATCAATTCACCCCTGATGCCGGCGGAATAGCACAGGCTATTGATCAACGAAGCAAATACCCGGTTAACAGGGATGTCCTTGTTAATTCGCTTACAAACCAATATTCAGGATTAATACGCTCAAAAAAAACAGAAGAGAATATTCAACTCCTGAGGCAGGAAAATACTTTTACAATCTGTACTGCACATCAGCCCAACCTCCTTACCGGCTACCTTTATTTTATTTACAAGATTATTCATGCCATTAAATTGGCTGAGGAATTGGGTAACAAATTTCCTTCCAATCATTTTGTCCCGGTTTACTACATGGGAAGTGAAGACAACGATATTGATGAATTGGGCACATTCAGGTTTCGGGGTGAAAAGTTTGTTTGGGACGGCAGCGGGCAATCGGGAGCAGTGGGCCGTATGGATACCAATGGGCTCAAACCTTTACTAAACTCACTTTTAGAGCAATTCGGTCCACCGGGCAAAAACTGTGATGATCTCAGGGAAATGATTACCGAGGCATACCTGAAACATAAAACTATAGGCGCTGCAACCAAATACCTAGTCAACGAATTGTTTGGTCGGTTTGGGTTGGTAATCCTGGATCCCGATGATTCCGGTCTTAAGAATTGTTTTGTTCCAGTAATGGAGGATGAATTATTGAATCAGGCCTCATTCCCAATACTCTCTCAGCAGATTGAAAAGTTGGGCAAACACTACAAAATACAGGCGTATCCCAGGGAAATAAATCTGTTCTACCTGGCAGATCAGCTGCGCGAAAGGATCGAAAAAAAAGACGAGAAATGGGTGGTATTAAATACCTCAATTGAGTGGACGAAAGATGAAATGCTGGGTGAACTCAAACAATACCCTGAGCGGTTCAGTCCTAATGTAATGCTTCGTGGTATATACCAGGAAACGATTTTACCAAACATTGTATTTATAGGTGGTGGTGCCGAAGTGGCCTACTGGATGCAGTTGAAGACACTGTTTGAGCAGTATAATGTATTCTATCCTGCGATCCATCTGCGTCAATCTGTTCAGTGGGTAGAAAAAAAAGAAAGGGAACTAAGAGAAATCTTAGGGTTCTCAATAGCTGAAATTTTCAAACCGGAACTGGAACTGCAAAAAAACTATGTTGCACACCATGCCACTGAAGATTGGCATACGGCTCAAGAAATTGCAGCCATTGAATCAGTTTTTACCAGCCTGAAAGAAAAAGCAGCAGGCGTGGATATTACGCTTGGCCCATCGGCAGAAGCTGCAATCACAAAATTGAGATTCCAGCTGCAGTCATTAGAGAAAAAGATGTTGCGCGCCGAAAAAAGAAAAATGCAGGTGCAGATGGATAGAATAGCCCGTCTGAAAAAAGCGCTTTTCCCTGCAAACAGCCTACAGGAGCGGATAGATAACTTTATGGATTATTACCTGATTCATGGGGCAGGCTTTATGGATACACTCAAAAATGGTATGCATCCGCTTCACGCACAATTTCTGGTAATCGAATCTGATTGAAAAATCAAATCTCTATCCTGATTTTTTTATTCCATTAACGAAGGATAGCTAACCACTTTATAGGTTGCTGCAGTATCCAGATGAAAATAATGTGGGTTCATTTTTGCCGCAGGCCGTTTTTCCCAGCAACCTAATAATGTATCCTTACTTGCTGTATTAAACACTTTTAACTCATCGGGGCTTTGAAAAATAAATGTGCGTTGCGGATTTTCACCCTTAAGTACAGAGAGGAAAATACTTTCCACAGGGGCGCCCCAGTTCATTAACAGGGTACTATCAACATCATGAGGCAGATTAGTAATTACCACTTTAGTAAGATTCTTTTCCTTCATTTTTATATTGATTCTTTCAATAACTTTCACCCGGCCCCTAAAGGTAGGGGCAGCATGTATAATATAACCTGTTCGAATACTGAAAATGATTAGCAGAAGGGCAATACCAGTTGACTTTCGGATGAATGGCAAAACAAAATAAACAAATGAGGTGCAGCAGATAACCGTCATAGGCATATACTCGCTCTCCATATAAAATACATTTGAATTTTCATCGCGAAAGGTGATACAAACAAGTAACAAGTATCCTGCAGCCGATATTATTGTTATTGCAGCTAGGAGGTATTTATGCTTCCTAAGCATGGCCAAAATTCCGGAAGCAAACAACAATACAAATATCCAGTAATTAACAAGGCAGCTGTGTAAAAAGAAATGCAACTGCCTGTACTCAAAAATATCTTTAATGGCCGAAATTTTGAATCCCGTAACGTTTTCCATTTTGGTGCTGTCGTACCCTGAATGGAAGCCAAGGTATAATTTATAAAATGCAAGGGCAAAAAGGAAAAAGGTATAGCTGATAGATTGTTTTCTGGTGAAAGGCCAGTTTGTTTTCCCGATCCAGAAGTAAAACCATAAAAAGAAAGCCTCCAGGATAATAAGAGGATGGGTCCATATGGCAAGTGAAAAGGATACTATGAACAATGGTATTGCCAAAAGGGATGTGCTTTTTTTTCTGGCAATAAAAAAATTGATGGCAAAAACTAATAAAAGCCATGCTGTGCCCTGGTGAACCTCATTATTGGGCCAGTAAAAAGTAGCGCTGGCAAACAGTGTCAGATATAAGGCAAACAATATAGCCAGATTATATTCTTTGAATCTGAATACCAGCAACAATCCGGCGGCCAGAAAAAACAGGTTGAAAGATGCAGAATATAATATCATAATCCATGAAAGCGGCAAGTGCAATCTGTAACCTAAAAGTGGCAATACCTGTGTAATGAAGGAACCATATCTGCGCTCCTCAATATGAAAATGACCATCGTTTATGAGCAGGAATAAATTATGTGGCCCATCCAGAAACAACATCCGCTCCTGGTAAAACAAAGCTGACAAAACCAATAATACACCCATCATAACAACGGATAGGAGGCCCATAGATCTAAGGTTACCATTTTGTACCATTGCAGAAGTATTTTTCTCGGACATCGGGTGTAAATGTAAATATTAATAAGCCTATTTGCTGAACGCATTCAAATCTGGAAATCAAAAGGTAAAATTAACATCTGTTTTTATATAGTGCCGGACATTTATAGCTTATCTTTGCATAAAATATGTTCATATGAAACAGTCTTTTTTTGTAACATTATTTTTAGTAGTTATTTTATTTTCTGCTGTTGCGCAAGCACAGATTCCAGGAGTTTCAAAGGTTACCAAAGAAATACCTAAAGTAGTTTTGGGTTTGAAAGCAGGTGCTAATTTCCAGAATTTAAATAGTAATTCAACATTTGCCAATTCATATCAGGGCGGTATCGTTGCTGGCGCATTTTTAGGGCTTACTAAAAATAAGTGGGGCATTCAGGTTGAAGGATTAATCAAAACTGTAAAATATTCTTTCATTGATTCAGTTCTGGGAAACACTGGGAATAAGGATATAAATACTATAAACCTTGATGTGCCTGTGTTATTGGAGTATAAGCTAATACCTCGTCTTTGGGTGCAGGTTGGCCCGCAGTTCAGTAGCATTTTGTCTGCAAAAAATGGCAGCACCGATGTAAAAACCAGTTTTAATTCAACCGATTATTCTGGTGTATTGGGGTTACAACTTGTCTTACCTGTTCATTTTGTACTTGGAGCCCGCTATGTTCTCGGCTTATCCGACATAAATAATAAATCAGTGAGTGGGTACACTGATAGTTGGCACAACCGATCATTTCAGGCTTACCTTGGATGGAGATTTCTCTGATATACCTCCAGCAAATTAAATAGTATACTTTTGCGGAAAAATGTACTGTTTATGAAGCATGGAATATTTATTTTATTCTCACTAATGTCTTTTTTATTTGCTGCTGATGCCCGCTGCCAGGTGGCTGGTGAAGTATTTAACCCGGCTGATTCCAATGCTCCAAAGCCATTCTTCGGCATTAAGGCCGGAGTTAATGTTCAGTCCATTACCGGTGCCGACTGGGTATCAGCATATAATACCGGTTTCTCAGGTGGATTTTTTGCCGGCCTGCACAAAAATAAATTAGGAGTAAGATTAGAAGTATTGGCTAGTACAACCCGCTATAAATCAAAAATAAGCATTGATACAGATGGCAATATTGCAGATTTCAGTGTTGTTTATTTAAATATCCCATTGATTCTGGATTACAGTTTCATACCTCATCTGTCTGTTCAGTTCGGTCCTCAATACAGCAATGTAGTTTCAGTCACTAAAAATTCGCAATTATATGCCGATCCCAAAGTCTTATATAAATCAGGAGAATTTGCCGCGCTGATTGGATTGGAGGCAAAACTACCTCAGAAATTTATTGCAGGAGCCAGGTATATTTATTGCTTCTCAGATATGAACAACCAGGCAACTACCTCAACCCAGACATGGCAGAACAGATCGGTTCAGATCTATATTGGTTATAGCTTCAAGTAGTCTGGTAATATTAAAAACTTGTTTTCCGTTACTATATCAGCAAAAATTGAGCTGCTGAAGGCCTGAATTTATTCTCAGACAGTCAATACCTTAAAACAAATGACTGATGGCTGGGAGAGACAGATGGTTAGGACATCCATACTTCTTTGAGCCGTTGCACGATGTGGCAAGTGTAAGCACAAGAATGGCTATAACCGGGGCATAGCGCCTGAATTTTGAGAATAGCTGCATACAGTATAATTATGAATAGTAAAAAGCTCGTTTAACTTTGTACGAAGATAGTAAAAAATATGAAACACATTCATTTTATAGCAATCGGCGGAGCAATTATGCACCAATTGGCTCTGGCACTGCAAAAACAAGGTTATAAAATCACCGGAAGCGATGATGAAATTACTGATCCTGCAAAAACGAACCTCGAAAAGGCAGGCCTGCTACCGGAAAAATATGGTTGGTTTCCCGAAAAAATTGATCCATCATCAGCCGATACAACCGGAGTATTAATCAGGCCCGATTCCGTAGTGCTAGGTATGCACGCCAAGGCTGATAACACTGAATTACTGGCAGCTAAAAAGGCAGGCATTCCTGTTTATTCCTTCCCTCAGTATGTATATGAAGTTAGTAAAAACAAGAAAAGGGTAGTTGTTGCAGGCAGCCATGGCAAAACGACAATTACCTCTATGATCATGCACATTCTGAAGCACCAGGGTATTAATTTTGATTACCTGGTAGGTGCAAAAGTTGCCGGATTCGATCAGTCTGTTTTGCTCAGCGATGCTCCGCTAATTATTCTTGAAGGTGATGAATACCCCGCATCGGCAGAAGAAAAAAAACCAAAAATATTCTTTTACCATCCCCACATCAGCGTACTAAGCGGCATTGCCTGGGATCATATCAATGTATTCCCAACCTATGAGATTTACTTCAGCCAGTTTCAGCAATACCTGCATGGTATGGACAAGGGAAGTAAGGTGTTTTACAACAATGAAGACACGGAAGTGCAACGGGCCATTCAAACTTCGGCTACTCAATTGAACACAGTTCCTTACTCTACTCCGCCCTTTCACTATGAGAACGGCTATCCAGTTATGGACACAAAGGATGGTCCGGTTAAACTCTCCGTATTCGGCAGGCATAACCTGCTCAATCTGCAGGCTGCTATTGATGTTTGCATGGAACTGGGCGTAAATGAATCAGATTGCTACCAGGCTATAGCATCCTTTACGGGTGCTGCCCGCCGGTTAGAAAAAATTAAAGAGGAACCAGGATTAATGGTCTACCGCGACTTTGCCCATGCCCCAAGTAAAGTAAAGGCAACGCTCGATGCAGTAAGAGAAGCTTATCCCGGCCACCATTTACTTGCTTGTTTCGAGCTACACACATTCAGCAGCCTCAATGAGCAGTTCCTTTCAGAATATGCACATAGTATGGATGCCGCAGATGATGCCATTGTTTACTTCAGCCATCATGCGTTGCAACTGAAAGGATTACCACCTCTTGATCCGGCATCAGTAAAAAAGTATTTCGGACGCAGTGATATTCAGGTAATTGATGAAAAGAAGAAACTGGAAGATGCCGTAAAAACCAGTATTACCGGAAAAGACCAGCCCGTATTTTTATTACTCATGAGTTCAGGAACTTTCGATGGAATTGACTGGAATACCGTAAGTTCGCAATCTTTTATATAACTTCAACCATGCCCAAGCTCAATTTAAAAAGACCCATTATTTTTTTCGATCTCGAAACCACAGGAACCGACAATGCCAAAGACCGTATTGTGGAACTGGCATTTGTAAAAATAGCTCCGGATGGCAAGCGCGAAAAATATGTAAAAAGAATAAACCCGGGTATTCCTATTCCTCCGGAAGTTACTTTGATTCATGGCATTTCAGATGAGGATGTAAAAAATTGTCAGACCTTCAAACAGATTGCCCATACCTTGTACGATTGGATGAAGGGATGCGACCTTGGCGGCTATAATTCCAGTAAATTCGATCTGCCACTACTGGCCGAAGAATTTCTGAGGGCTGGTATAAATGTTGATTTCACGGAAAGGCACATGATAGATGTGCAGCAGATATTTTTCAAAATGGAAGCGCGCACACTCAGCGCTGCCTACCAGTTTTACTGCAACAAAGGCCTGGAAAACGCACATAGCGCTGAGGCCGATATTAATGCAACCATCGAAGTGCTGGAAGCCCAGCTGGACCGGTATACAGATATCGGGAGTGATGTACTCAGCCTTCACCAGTTTACCCATACAGAGGAGTATGTTGATTATGCCCGCCGCATAGTGATGAAGGATGGCCACCCTGTATTCAATTTCGGGAAGTACAAAGGCCGCAAGGTGGAAGACGTTTTCACCACGGAACCTCAGTATTACGACTGGATGATGCAGGCCGATTTCTCCCTGCACACCAAACAAAAAATATCTGAAATCCTGAACAGGATGAAATTGAAAAAAACAGGGTTTAAGTCATAACACTAAATTCTCTTTTCCTCAAACAAGCCTTTTTTTTGAAAAACATAAGTTTATCACAACTTTGGCGAACAATTTTTAAGATAAATCATTCCATAATCATTATTTTGCCGACTAATTTCAGAGTCTGATTGAATAAACTAGTAATTATACCGACCTATAACGAAAAGGAGAACATCGAAAAGATAGCCCGCAAGGTATTTTCTTTGCCGGGTGGTTTTCACCTTCTGGTAGTTGACGATGGCTCACCCGATGGCACTGCATCCATTGTAAAATCGTTACAGGGCGAATTTAAGGGCAGATTACACATTCTGGAACGATCGGGTAAGCTGGGCCTGGGAACTGCGTATATTGCCGGCTTTAAATGGGCATTGCAAAATGGCTATGAATACATCTTCGAAATGGATGCTGATTTCTCGCACGACCCGGAAGACCTTAACAGGCTCTATGATGCCTGTACCAAGGGTGCTGATCTGGTAGTAGGCTCCAGGTACACAAAAGGTGGCAAAGTGGTCAACTGGCCATGGGACCGCATTTTCATCTCAAAAGGCGGTGCTCTCTATACCAAAATGATATTGTGGATGCCCGTCAACGACCCGACTGCAGGCTTCGTATGCTACAGCCGCAAAGTGCTGGCTACCATTCCGCTCGATGAGGTACACTTCATCGGTTATGCTTTCCAGATCGAAATGAAATACCGCGCCTGGAAACTCGGATTCAAAATCGCCGAAGTACCCATCACCTTCCGCGACCGTAAAGAGGGCGTATCTAAAATGAGCAGTGGTATAGTAAAAGAAGCTATGCTAGGTGTTTGGAAGATGAGAGGATTCTAATAGTAGTATTTTATCCCAATTTTCAACCAATAAACCTCAATTTCCTGCAAAACCTTGCAAAAGCACTTCGTTGTGATTATTATTTAAGGATAGTAAAATCGAAACTGCTTCCCATGCCTGGAGCTGAATTAACTTCAATTGTGCCGTGTAGTTTCTCTACCAGCCTTTTTACAGTTGCCAAACCAATACCAGTTCCTTTTTGATTATTCCGGTCGTTTTGACCAATTGTATAAAATAAATCAAAAATCCGTTTTTGATCTGATGGCGCTATTCCTGGCCCGTTATCTTTTACAGAGAATATATAATTTAATTTATTTTCGGAGGCGGAAACAAATATTAATCCATTGGCCTTGTCGTTGTATTTTACAGCATTGTTGCAGAGGTTGAGTAATAACTGCAGCAGCATATACCTTGAGGTATAGATTTCCAGAGAGCCATTGATGGTTTCAAAAGAAAAACCTGCTGGAATTGCCAATAGTTTTTTCATTTCATCTACAATATTTCCAAACGTAAAGTGTTCTTTTTTTATCAGGGCATTATTGACGATAGTGGAATGATCCAATATGCCATTAATCATATCTATAGCAGTAAGTGACGTATTTTCAAGCATATTAAGAAATGAAATGCCATCTTTATCCATACCTGAGCAATATTTATCGCGCAGCATGGCAAGCCCCATTGCCAGAGTACTGAATGGGGATTTAATATCGTGGGCAACAATATGTGCAAATCTCGACAGATCCTGATTTGTTTTTTCCAACTGGGTTTGCTGGAATTCCAGCTGTCTGTTCATTTTTCTTGCCTCAAAATTGGATACAATCTGGCGGGCAAGAGCAGCAAGTGTGAATTTTTGTTCGGCTGAAAGAACCCTCGGTTTATTGTCTATAACGCATAAAGTACCGAGGGCTGCACCAGATTTATTTACAAGAGGAACTCCCGCATAAAATGCAACATGCGGTGTGCCTGTTACAAATGGATTATCACGAAAACGCTCATCTTTTGACGGGTTATCGATAATAAATATTTCGTTGGGATTTAAGATGGCATGAGCGCAAAACGAAAGCTCTCTTTTGGTCTGAGAAATATCAATTCCTGATTTTGATTTGAACCATTGCCTGTCGGAATCAACCAGAGTAAGCAGAGAGATTGGTGTACCACAAATTTCAGCAGCAATGTGGGTAATATCATCATATTCTTTTTCGGGCAGGGTATCCAGAATATTATACTCTGATAAAGCTGCCATCCTTTCAACTTCGTTATCTGGTTTAGCTGGTGCAATCATACCATATATGTTTGGATAAGGGAATATGCGTTTGCTGTTCTTATGCTTTATCAGTACAAAGTTATCGTTATTTTTTTAATGAGGTCCGGAGGAGTATAAATAACACTTGTAATTGCAGGTATTGGGTTTATACGACTGAATTTTGTTCGGGTTTTTAATTTCTTTAGCGTAATCACCACTTTTTGAATATCACAAATACTGCCAACACGATAAGGCAAAAACCAAGAATGTGGTTCCATTCAAAACGTTGTTTGAAAACGACCATGGAGAAAACCATAAAGACAATCAGCGTAATAGCTTCCTGAATTGTTTTCAACTGAACAAGGCTGTAAGGGCCGCCATCTTCTTTGAAGCCGATACGATTGGCAGGAACCTGGAACAGATATTCGAAAAAAGCAAGTCCCCAACTGATCAGAATAATACTGAAAAGGCCCAGGTTTTTGCCACAGCTAAGGTCTTTGAATTTCAGGTGACCATACCATGCAAAAGTCATAAATGTATTGGAGATCAGAAGAAATACAATTGTAATAAACCCCTTCATGTTTTTAAAATTTTAACCTCGAAACTTAGTGGCAAGATAGCCTAATCAGAATAAAACAATAACCGGTTTGTAAAACTCAATAAAAATCAAGCACCGCATTGTGTTTATATTTCTTGTGGGGCTGAATAGAAACTCCCAGCTTGCTATAAGTTGAGTCAATGCATATCATTCTGTGCCCCAGAGAAGGTACATCTTCATCAATAAGAAGGGCGATTACAATATCCAATGGGTCATCGTTGCCATAATCGCAACATTCACCCATGAAGTGCTGTTTGCGCTGGCAATCGGATTTTACGCGCACATGCCCTTCGTAACCCATGCTCCCGGAGATTTGGGCATGACATAAAGCACTTACATAACATAGCGAATCAGGTTTCAGCAGGCTTACAGGTTGCATAGAGTTCATGGTTTCAACCAATGAGGTAAAGTAAGTGGATGATTTCATTTTTTCATTGCCCATCATACCCGCATATTCATCCAGCACAGTTTCTGCAAATAATTTCGGATTCATCCTTGCAAGGTTTAAAAAACAGATAACTTTCTTTTCGTTTTCTGTCAGATAATTTACCTCATTTGCTGTGTTGCATACCAAGTACCTGTTGTCATTCCATTTGGTTGAAAAATCTGATAATGGAGAGATATATGTTGTATATCGTAGTGATGAATCAGGACCAATTGTGGTAAAGCTGTATTCCTTCTTAAATGGTTTTCCATCAACAGAGCAGGAGAAGCTTACATGATATTCCCTGTTGTCAGTCAATGGCTTTTCAGGTATTGCACATATTGTATTTTGTTGCGGAAAATCGGTTGCAGGATTTTGCATTGTAGACAGATAACAGGGTATGTTTGCATGAAACTTATCGTATAGTCTGAAATTAACGCTGTCTGTTTTTTGAGATTGTGCAAAGTATATTGTGATGGGAAATCCTGCCCGGTTGGCAGATTTAACAGGATTAGGTATTTCACCTTCGGCAAATGCACATGGTACGTTTTTTTGGTTATCAGAGGGATAATATACAATATCAGTATTTGAGGTGCCGTCCCTTCCGTTCAGGCAATTTAGTACTGTAACAGTGCCATATTTCCCCCCTTCAAAACTGCCAATTCCGATATTTTTCAGCTCAGGGCGTAATAAGGGGATACGGTGATAAAATGAGTTGATGAATGAGGCCACTGCCTTTGAAGGTGCCAGCCCCTCGCAAATATCAGAATTCATACCAGCGCCTGCTCCGGCAAGGCTAAAACCGGGTAGTTCTTTAAATTCATTGTGTGCATTCAGGCCTTCTGTTTTAGGGCTGTTTTTATTCAGGACCAGGTACCTTGCGTGTTTGTCGCATCCAAGGCTTAACGAAGTGGAAAGTGAAACAGTATCCAGGCCTGCATCCCGGCGGAATTGATTGAGTAGCTTCAGCGCAAAGTTAATATCGTTTTTTATGTAATCGCTATGGGTAATTATGTCCGGAGTGCTGTTGTTTTTCCTGATGGGTTTCTGAGCAAATGAAGTTGTTGCAAAAAATAAAAAAGTGATAATGGTCAGTATTTTCATATTATGATTATGTTAAATAAATGGCAGGGATAAAAATCGCACTTTATTTATCGTGAAAAATACTACTTTAGTGTAATTCTCCCAAATTATAAACACTTTAGCTTTATTTTGCACACACCCATGACAATTCACATTTTATGGAACAAAAAGATATTGCCTGTAATACCTTGATATCTGCCCAGCGAGCTTTACTTGGAGTAATAACATCAAACATACGGGCTGTAAGTATAAAATGGGAGGGAGTTGAAAAACTGAACCTTAGGATCCATTATGATAGCCAGCCTACTGAGGATGAAGTTGAAGATATGGAAATTGTTACTGCTGAAATTATTGCTGATGTGCCATTCCATTGTGTAGACCCAATAGAAATAATAGTTACAAATGAACCAATTACAGCTCTGAAGTTTCTCGACAGATTGATTTATTTAAGGAAGGAAGTAGAAAATTCTTAAGGAATATTTTGCGGATCCCCATGCGTTTATTTTAATATTTTAGACTACTGGCAGATTTTCATAAATGGATATTTTAGTATTTAATTTAAGTTGATAATAATCAATAGTAAATGAAATTCCAATTAAATAAGTTGTGTGTAAAAATATATTTGAAATAGTTGTTTTCTGTTTTATGTTTTCATTAATTTAGTGCTGTCATTGAAGGTAATGAAATGAAAGTCCTCTAGGCACAAAAAGTGCATTAACTCATTCAAAATAAGGTAACTATTCAGCCCCATACAGAGCTA
>CAIVEH010000176.1 GCA_903904855.1 uncultured Bacteroidota bacterium
TCTCCGGACAGTTCAAATCGGATCATGGCGCAGATTGTTTTGTCGTCCTAAGGTCTGTTATTGATACAACCATAAAGGCTGGACAAAATGTTTTGAATGCACTCAGGCTTGTAGCTCTGTATGGGGCTGAATAGTTACCATCTTGCTGTGGTGTAAAAATGTAGAATTATTTTTATACCCAAAAAAAATTGCTTAATTTTAAACGCAAAGATATTTTTGTGTTTTTTCGAGCCGGACTTTATTAATAAAAATGAGTATGAAATACCGTTATTATTTACTTTATATTTTTGTTGCCTGTTTTTTCAGCAATGTTGCATCTGCCCAGTTAGTAGGCGATAATGCTTTTTTGAAGGGAGGATTTCTTCAGGCGGGTATTGCGCCTAATGGATCATGGGGTAATACAATGCCAGTGCCAGCGGGTTACACCACAAGGACAAGTGGAAGTGTCTTTCTTAGTTATACTGATCCTATTACAGGCACCACCCCAGCCGGTGACGGTTTGGATTTTTCTTATAATCAGGGTCATGACGGCTGGACAACATGGTATGGATGTTATTTCCTGCCTGGCACGCCATTTGATGGCTGGTCTATTCAGATTGATGATACCATGGCCAGTGCATTTTATTCATCCCATGGTTTTGATACTACTCTGGGCGGAAACTTTGGAGGAACGGTTACAGAATGGTCTGGTCCTTCATGCTGGAGTCCCCATGCTGCTACAGCAGGTACATGGCGTGGTACCTATGGTTTGCGCAGACCAGGATTAAGGAATGCTATGAAGATTGCTCAGGTCAATGAAATAGATTCTACTGCAAACTGGTGTAATGTAACAACCAAGTTTTATAATACAAGCGATTCAGTGTTAAGAGGCGTTTATTATATGGCCACTGCTGACCCTGATAATGATGTTACTTTGGGGGGGTCTTACTCTACCGACAATCATATTTCTTACCAGGGCGGGGCATTAAACCGGCACGAAGTAAATGCAGTACCTAATCCAGGGGCGCATCCACTGGCTTTCTCAGGTTTAGCAACACAGGACTGCCGTGCACAGGTATTAATTTACCAGAGTTGGCCACCATCAATGACCACCGGAAATAATCTTGACCGTGTATGGGCCCATACAACTACTGGCATGGGTACAGTTAATTATGCACTCGGTGCAACAACTGTTGATCAGGATATTGCTTATGGCCTTGTGTTTAATGTAGGGAATATTGCACCACACGACAGTGCCTATATTTCGTATGCCTGGATATTTTCGGATACCGGAGCTGTTGACAGTCTTTTTCTTTTAAAGCCGCAATTATCTACTCTTGGTCATCTATATAATCCAGGTGATAGGGATAGCGTTTTTGGTTGTAACCTGACAGGTTGCGATGTGATCAATGATTCTTTCTTTGTTGCCCGTATAATAAATGCTGAAAACAGGAAATGGACATTCAGTAACTGGAGCTGGACACCTGCAGTTGGGCTATCTGCGGTTAATGGCACTCAGGTAACAATAAATGTAACCGCGCTCACTGCGCCAACTACCTATACCATTACAGGTACTCCTGATACCGTGCATGGGCCAAGCTGTGAGTATCCTGCTCCAATGACGTTTACACTTTATGTGCAGCCATGTTTCAGCGCCAGCACCAACATACCATGTCTTGGTGATACATTGAAGCTGATTGGCGCCGGAGACACTATCGGCGCTACCTTCCGGTGGTATGGACCAGGGGGATATGTAGGAACTGGCCAATCAACCTACAGATATCCGGTTACCTATGCTGATACAGGTATTTACCACCTGGTTAAAACTAGAGGTTCCAACCACGATACCGCCACCACAGATTTCTCAATAATTAAGCCATTACCGGTTGTTGTTGCAACAAGTAACGGACCAATTTGCTCCGGCGCACCAAATACACTTTATCTTTATGCAAATCCGGATTCAGTAGGTGAGACATTCTTGTGGACTGGCCCGAATGGATTTACCTCTACGCTTGAGTATCCTTCTATTCCAAATCCACCGGTAATAGATGGCGGTATCTATAAAGTAATGTCTTATGGCATTAATGGATGTCATGACAGTATGTTCCTGCTTGTTGTTATTGATTCAACTCCGGCAGTGCCAACAGTTACCGGCAACGCTCCAATATGTTCAAGCCATCCTCAAGGTCTGGATACACTTAAATTGTATGCTACTGATGTATCCCCGGGTTCTACGTTTTCATGGGCAGGACCTTCAGGTTTTACGTCACTGTTGCAAAATCCGATTATCCCTCAAGTACATGTACCAGCCTCTGGTATTTATACGGTAACAGTATCTATTCCTTATGATGGTATTACCTGCTTAAACAAGAATACCATTAATGTAGTTATTGACTCTACGCCATATCTGCCAGTATTAGGCAGTAACGCACCGATATGCTCTGGAAATGCATTGCTGCTTACTGCTACCAGTACTGATTTATCGGGTTACAACTGGTGGGGGCCAAATGCATTTACTTCAGGCCTCCAGAACCCGGTTATAACACCAGCCACAACTCTTGCTACCGGGGTTTATACAGTTACAGCAACCATTGTATATCCCGGAGGAGTAACCTGCGTTTCTGATTCAGCTACACTTCTTGTAGTAGTGGATTCTACGCCTGCTGTTCCAGGTATTACAAGTAATTCGCCGAATCCTCCGGGCATATGCCAGGGCGATACACTGTTCCTGTATTCCAGCGATTCTACTGCATCAGTAGGGTATAGCTGGGTAGGTCCAAATACTTTTTCGTCAACATTGCAAAATCCGTTTATTGCGCCTGTAACACCTGCTGCTACAGGTGTTTATACAGTCACCGCAATACTGGGTATGTGTTCCTCTTCTGCAGTTACAACAGTAACCATTACACCTACTCCTATACTCACAGTTTCCAACAACGGGCCGATATGTACGGGAGTCACGGATACATTGTTCCTCCAGGCTGCAAGTAATCCGGGAACTACCTTCAGCTGGACAGGCCCTTATACTTTTGTAAACAACACACACAACCCGTACCGCACACCTGTAATAATGGAATATGGCGGTATCTATCAGGCTATTGCTTATCTTAATGGTTGTCCTTCTGTACCTGTTAATGATACGGTAATTACTGTACTTACTCCTCCTGCCCCATGGATAAGCTGGCTGACCTATTGCCAGACGTATGACGTAAACCAGATGCAGGCATTCGGTGACAGTATATTGTGGTATCCCAACAGTCAGCCGGGAGCATTGGGTACATTGGTTGCACCGGTTCCACCTTCAACCAGTGATACAGTAATGTGGTTCTTTGTAAGGCAGACCAACAAGGGCTGTACCAGCGCGCTGGATTCATTCAAGGTAACTATCAATCCTAAGCCGGTTGTAACAGTTTCACCAAATGTAGGGGTTTGTCCGCACGATACGGCAATGCTTACTGCTGTTGATACTGATCCGATAGCCTATTACCATTGGGCTCCAAATCAGTATATCAGCGATACTGTTGGTGCTACAGTAATAATAAGGCCTGAAACAAATCTGACGTATACGGTAGTTGCCACCAATAAATACGGCTGTACAGATACTGCCTATACGAATGTATCAGTTAAGCCTGCGGCATTACTGAAAATAGATATCGGAGATTCAGTGATCCTTTATCCTGGAGAAACTTTCCAGCTGGATCCAATGACCAATTGTTCGTACTTTACCTGGTTCCCGCCAGCTGGTCTGAGCAATGATAAAATTGCTAATCCTGTGGCATCACCTCAGATCAGTACCAAGTATACTGTGGATGGACTAACTAGCTGGGGTTGTAAAGCAACTGACTCTGTCAACGTTTATATAAATGATGGATCTGTGCTGGCATTACCTAATGCATTTTCTCCGGGTAACGGGCCAAATAACGAATTCAAAATACTGCTGAGAGGTATAGCCAACTTGCAATATTTCAGGATATTCGACAGGTGGGGCGTAAAAGTGTTTGAAACAACTGATATCAGCAAGGGATGGGATGGTACATTCAATGGTACACCGCAGCCTTTCGGGGTCTATGTTTATGAAGTGGGCGCTGTAACAGCTGCTGGCCATACTTTTTCAAAACACGGTAACGTTACACTCATAAGATAAATTGTACGGTAATAATAGTCAGACAAAGCCCTGGAAAATCAGGGCTTTTGTCTTAGGGAAATGATTCAATTGACAGTAATAAAAGATAAAAAGCGGTTTCTGTATTTGATTTGTTGCATACTTTTAGTTTAATGAATATGCTGGAAAAATGAAGAAATTATTATTCATAATCTGCTTGTTTCTCCTGATTGGTGAAAAGGTTTTTTCTCAATTCACTGCTACCCTTGCAGGGTATCCACTTGTGACAACAGGTTGGAATTATGGCGGCTTTGCAACTGTTGTGGATAGCACCATTCAATTGACCACTCCGGGTACTACAGAAAATGGTTATGTATACTTTGATTCTGCGACCAACCTTACTTCATGTGCACAGTTTTCTGTAAAATTTGATTACCGGATTATTCCTCCGGTAGGAGGTGCTGGAGTGGCAGACGGGATTGCGCTTTTTTATATAGCCACACCTCCAAGTGGCTTTATTTCTGGTGGTGGACTTGGTCTTCCAAGCCCAATGACAGGCATGGTATTTACGCTCGATACCTGGGACAATGATGGCGATGGCCTTAACCCCGAAAGCCAGTTATTCGGGTATACAACTTCTACTACTTACAGCGAGAATGATCCTACGCACATGATAACTGCAGTTAATCCACACCTTGCTTTTATGGATGATGGCACCTGGCACCACTGCGAAATAGACTATAATGCCGGAAACATCACAGTGTATTATGATTATAGCATTATTCCGGGTATGTCGGGTTACTACCTTATCACAATACCTTCAGGTTATTTTGGTTTCAGTTCAAGTACAGGTGCCGGCTACAGTACGCAAAGCGTAAAGAATATTCACATAACAGCAACAGGGATCTCAGTACCACCAACTGTGGTATCACCAGTTACCTATTGCCAGTTTTCGATTGCCGACTCCCTGATTGCTACAGGTACAGGGCCGTTCCACTGGTATACTACTGATACAGCAACTGTGGTTTCTCTGCCGGGCGGATATGTTCCTTCAACGTTAGTTGCAGGTAGCACAAAGTATTTTGTCCGCCAGGGAGTAGGGTCATGCATCAGTCAGCCTGATTCTGTTACAATAGTTGTTATTGCCCGGCCACCGGCTCCGGTTATTACCGGTATTACCACCTATTGCAGCGGAGCAACACCAACTCCATTCATTATAACCGGCGCTACAGGCACTATACTTTGGTATACAACAGGTACCGGAGGAGTGGGTAGCACTACTCCGCCAGTTATCAGTACGGTCACAGCAGGTACTACTACTTACTGGGCATCTCAAACAGTTGGTGGATGCGAGAGCCTGCGTGATTCAATAACGGTAAGAGTGATTGGTACACCCGCACCTCCTGTTGTAACCGGTATAAGTACATACTGCCAGTTTGTGCCTTATGTGCCACCAACGGCTGCCGGTACAAATGTATTGTGGTATACTGCACCTTCAGGTGGCATTGGAACAACTACAGCAGGAACTGTTAATACTAACATAGCAGGCACGTATATACTTTATGCTACACAAAGTGATTCGGGCTGTACCAGCGCCAGGGGGACTTTTCCGATTACTGTTAATCCAAAGCCGCCTGTACCAGCTATAATAGACAGCCCATGGAGTTATTGCCCTGGTCAGCCTTTTCGGACATTTACTATAATATCAGGAACCGGTGTTTTATGGTATGCCGCAGCCACAGGAGGCGCAGGCAATAGCGTGGCCCCAATAATCAATACATCTGTTCCAGGCTCAGACACAGTATGGGCTACGCAAACTGTTTTGGGTTGCGAGAGCGACAGAGTGCCTATAGTTGTTACGGTTCAGAACAATGTTGGCGCAGGCTTTACCTACCAGAAAAAACTGGGTTGCAAGGCTGATACGGTTGTTTTTACCAATACATCAACAGGTACTTCCCAGTATTCGTGGTCCTTTGGGGATGGGAGTTCATCGGTACTGGCAAACCCTACCCATGTCTATAATTACCAGGCTCTGGATACTGTGATACTTACTTCAATGAGCCTATATTGCCAGGCTACAGACACACAGGTAATAGATCTGGTACATCCGCTACACGCACAGTTTGCATCTGATACAAATCTGATTTGCCAGGGTGGGACCATTGCATTTACAGATTCTTCTTTTGGTAAAGCAGGTACTGCATTAAGCTACCTTTGGTACTTTGGCGATGGAGGTACTGCAGGTACTGCAAGCCCTTCGCATACTTTCCCTCATACGGGTATCTTCACAGTGAAAGAAATAGTTTCGGACTTTGTTCCGTGTTATGATACTGCTTACAGAACTATTAATGTAGATACTATAAGCCCGATTTCAATACTTTTAACTGATACTGTGCTATGCCAGGGCAATACTGTTACATTTACCGGTGTATTTTCCAGTATCGGTAATACGGGCATTAACTGGAGTATTGGCGGCAATGACAGTATTAAAAACATAAACCCGCTTATATACGGATTTGAAAAATCAGGTACATTTTTAGTAACAGCTACTGCATTATACAGGGTTTGCCCCGATGCCAGTGTCAGCAGGACTGTGAGGGTGCAACCACAACCTATCATCAATCTGGGGCCGGATACTGCAATATGCAAAGGGGGTGTTGCTATGATTCTTTCGGACAAAATCAATGCCAATACACCAGGTGCAACATGGCTCTGGAATACCGGCCAGACAACATATTCAATTACTGTAGCTGAACCCGGTACATATACAGGTGTCGTTAGGCTGGATGGCTGTACAGCTTCGGGTACAGTGAAAGTAACAAATGATTGCTACCTTAATATCCCCAATGTATTCTCACCAAATGGTGATGGGTTCAACGATTATTTTTACCCCCGGTCATTGCTTTCCAGCGGACTTACTTCATTCAAAATGGATATTTATAACCGCTGGGGACAACTGATATTTGAAACCATTTCGACTGAAGGCGCGGGCTGGGATGGCCGGTTTAATAATACCGAACAACCCGAGGGTGTGTATGTTTATAATATAGACTGCACTTTTAAAGATGGTCAGCACGAACATCATCAGGGTAATGTAACTCTCATCAGGTAGGGGTATCTTAACGAATACTACAGGAATTATTGCCTAATTTAGCTTCATGGTAAAAATACTGAGTTTTATCCTGCTCGTATGTTTGTCGGTAAATACTGTACATGCTCAGGAAAAATCAAAAATAATTGATACAGCAGCAGTAGTGGCACCTGCCGACACTTTAAAGCCTTACCAGAAATACCCGGTTCTGCCGGCATTCAATATATTGGAAATGGATAGCACTACCATTTTTAATACTTTTAATATCCCATCTGGCAAACCGATAGCCCTTATGCTTTTCTCTCCCGATTGTAAGCACTGCAAACGCACCATAAAAGCATTGCAGGAAGGCATGGACTCCATTAAGAATATTCAGTTTTACATGGTTACGGCATCTCATAATATGACTGACATTAAAGACTTTTATGCAAAGCATCATCTTGCTGATTATAAGAATATACAGAAGGTGGGCAGGGACCTGGAGTTTTTTTACTTCAGCTACTATGGAGCTAAATTTGTGCCCGACATTGCCATCTATGATGAACATAAAAAACTGGTAAAGCTAATAGAAGGGGAGACAAATGCAAGCGAAGTGTATAAATACATACATTAGATTTCTTTTGTCAATTGTTCATGAATAAAGATAATTGCAAATCGCTCCATTAGCCAGAGAGATTTACATTCAGGAGGTATGTTGTCCTAAGTAATAATTCAGGCTTAGTATTTGTTTAATAAAGCATGTAACTTTGTATAATGAAAACAGAACCTAAAAAATCTACTTCAGAATTACACGCCGAACTTAGAAAAAGAATTGGTCCTTCTGGCTTTAAGAGCAATGAAGATTTTGAAAAAATGGCAGGCCTTTTTGAAGGCATGAATGTTACCCTCAAAAGCCTTAGAGAAAAAGCATGGAAACGGAAATAATTCTGTGCGATACTGATACTATTATTGAGGTTATCAATAATAATACCGAATTGATTGAATTTTTAGAAGGTCTTGGAATCGACAGTCTTATTATCTCATCTATTACACGTGCAGAAGTTCAGCAGGGTGCAAGAAATAAAATACACTTGTCAAAAATGAACCGTGAATTGAATAAATTTCCGGTCTTAGATATTGATGACAGCACCAGCCGTTGCTTTGGCCGGTTATTCGAAGAATTTTTTCTTAGTCATAAATGTGGCATCCCCGATATTCTAAACGCTGCTGCTGCAATAGTTTATGACTTACCATTCATGACCATGAATTTAAAGGACTACAAGTATATTTCTGGATTAAAGCTAATTCCTCATAGAATAAAACCTAAGAGAGGAGGAATGACCTTATAAAGCGAAAAGAATACATCATAAAATTTCAAAAGGAAAAAGCAAATCCGTCCATTAGACGGAGGGATTTGCTTTTACATCTATTTGTTAGAAACATTTACCTGATATACAGCAGCTCCCTGTACTTAGGCAGTGGCCATAGTTTATCATCCACTATCAGTTCGAGCTTATCGGCATGATAGCGGATCTTGTCAAAGTATACTTTCACCTCGTGGCAGTATTTCAGTGCGCGTTTGTGCATATCTGCTGTGTCGTTGGCTTTCTTCCGGGCCTCCAGCATTGATTCTACACTATCGTTCAGGTTCTGGATATGGCCGCTGATGATCTCTACCAGGTTGAGCTGTGTTTTATAGTTTTCTTTATCCAGCCCTAGGTCTTTCAGTCCGCGCACGTTTGCTATAAGCGTGTTCTGATAATTGATTGCAGCGGGGAGTATATGGTTGGTAGTTAGGTAGCCAATGATACGAGCCTCAATCTGCACCTTCTTGATATAATCTTCAAGCATTATCTCGTGGCGGGCTTCCAGTTCGCGCTTGCTGTAGATGCCGTTATCGTAGAATACCTGCTTGCCTTTTTCGGTAACAAATGCATCCAGCGCTTCTGGTGTGGTCTTAAAGTTGTTCAGGCCACGGCGCTTGGCTTCTGCAGCCCATTCATCGCTGTAGTTGTCGCCTTCAAAACGGATGCGCTTAGACCTGGTGATATAATCGCGAAGCACCTGCAATATGGCTATTTCTTTCTTCTCGCCTTTTTCTACCAGTGCATCTACATCTTTCTTAAACTGCTTGAGCGTTTCGGCCATAATAGTATTAAGCACGGTCATCGGAGAAGCGCAATTGGCAGTAGAACCTACAGCGCGGAACTCAAACTTATTGCCGGTGAAAGCAAACGGGCTGGTACGGTTACGGTCGGTATTGTCCATCAGCAGTTCTGGTATTTGCTTATGTATGTCCAGCTTCAGTATTACTTCGTCCTGCTCGCTGAATTTCTCTTTTACCCTTGTTTCCACTTCATCGAGTACATCGCTCAGGTATTTGCCTATGTACACAGAAATTATAGCTGGAGGAGCTTCGTTGGCACCAAGGCGATGGTCGTTATTGGCAGATGCAATAGCGCCGCGCAGCAGATCATCATAATCATGTACCGCCTTGATTGTGTTTACAAAGAAGGTAAGGAACATGAGGTTGGTGCGGGGTGTTTTACCAGGCGACAGCAGGTTTACACCTGTATCAGTAGCAAGGCTCCAGTTATTGTGCTTGCCCGATCCGTTGATGCCGGCAAATGGTTTTTCGTGCAGCAATGCCTTGAGCTTATGGCGCTTGGCCACTTTGGTCATCACATCCATCAGCAGTGTGTTATGATCAACTGCTATGTTGCATTCCTCAAATATTGGAGCACACTCAAACTGAGATGGTGCAACTTCATTGTGCCTCGTGCGCAGTGGTATACCCAGCTTGTAGGACTCCTGCTCGAAATCCTGCATAAATGCATAAACACGCTCAGGTATAGATCCGAAGTAATGATCCTCGAGCTGCTGGCCCTTTGCCGGGCTATGGCCTACCAGTGTGCGTCCGCACATAAGAAGGTCGGGGCGGGCATTGGCAAGCGTTTCATCAATAACGAAATACTCCTGCTCCCAACCCAGGGTAGCTGTAACCTTGCTTACGTTCTTGTCGAAGTAATGACAAACATCAACTGCAGCCTTATCAAGTGCAGCAATAGATTTGAGCAACGGCGCTTTGTAATCAAGCGACTCGCCGTTGTAGGCTATGAATATAGTAGGAATGCACAACGTTTTGCCGGAACCAGACTCCATAATAAATGCCGGAGAAGAAGGATCCCAGGCAGTATAACCACGGGCTTCGAATGTGGCGCGGATACCACCGTTAGGGAAGCTGGAAGCATCTGGCTCCTGCTGTATAAGGGCATCGCCATCGAACAGTTCGATAGCGGTACCATCGCTTTTTATCGTAAAGAATGAATCATGCTTTTCGGCGGTAGTGCCGGTGAGCGGCTGAAACCAGTGGGTGAAGTGGGTAACTCCTCTGCCCTCTGCCCATGCCTTCATGCCAGCAGCCACCTGATCAGCGATCCGGCGGTCGACCCGGGTACCGGATTTTGCCGAATTCATGAGGCTTTTGTAGGCCTCATCGCTCAGGTATTCACGGATAGTGCGTCCGCTGAATACGTTGCTGCCGAAGATGGCGGTGATACGCTTATCGCCGTAACCTTCTATTTTTTTCTCCTCGCCTGCAGCCAGTGCCTGCAGTGCCTGAAAACGTAAAGATGACATAATATTCAATTTTATGCAAATTTAGTTTTTTTGGCAGAAAATTCTAATTATTTTCAGAAAATTTTATAAAAGGACAACATAGTGTTTTATCAGATATTATTAATAGATGGCCCAGTTTTGCTCGCCAATCACGTAGGAGCAAGCAAATTCAATATTTATTATATTTTCTGTAAATATCATTTTAGGTATTTCAGACAATTTAAAATAAATTGCTATTTCTGATTTTCCATCCATTTTAAAGAAATTTGCGATTGGCAGATGCTCAATAAAATCAACTGCACGCCTGCCGTTCCACTTATAGGCGGCTTCTTTGGCGCACCATGCTACGGTGAGTAATTTTTCGTCATTACCAAACAGCTCCTGCTCATCAGCCGAAAGAAATTTATGCTGAATTCGGGAAATATTGGGGTGCCAGGTTTGTATATCTATACCGGCCTCGTTTCGCGGATCGATTACCACAGCCACCCAGGGCCATGAATGGGAGATGGAGAAATAGTATTCGTTATTGGCAATACGTGGTTTATCGTGTTCGTCTTTATCAATACATAGTATCGGGAAGTCGTGCTGCAGATGTTTCAGCAGATACCTGCCGGCCATGTGCTCTATCCGCCGTTTTTCATTTTTGATATCAGGTTCAAGGCCGGTATGCTCTGCAAAAAAAGATTCTGGCTCCTCTATCTTCCAGATAGCAGCGAGGGCGTGATCTCCTATGTTCCATTCTTTGTAAAGGGGCATTGGGTAAGTGGTATGTAGATAAACTTTACGTTGACAGGTTGAGGCTGCAATTTCGGGATTTTTTCATTAGCATTTTTTTGTTTAAGTAAAGCCAGGTGTTACAACTTATTCTAATTTTTTGTTTGTGACTAATTATACATTATTATTTGCATTATAAGTTTAAGCGGGAGTTGGTTTCATAAACTTCCAGATAATATATCAACTGCTCTGCTTTTTTCTTTACAAATAAATGATAGCCTGGTATTTAAAATATGTTGAAACGATAATTGCTATTTAGGGTTCTGCCCCTTAAAGGTTGTATAGATTGCCATTGCATGGCCGTGGCCAAGTTCAAATTCATCTTTGAGCCAATTGAGAACTTCAGTTGCTTTAACAGTTTTCAGAAGTTCACCATTTTTTAGGAAACCCTTCTGTTCTGCTAATTGTTTAAAGTCGTCAGGTGATTTACCTGTTTTCTTTTTGATGTTGTCGATGTATGCCTGAAATGACATTGTTTATTGGTTTTTGAGTGAAAGAATATTTTTAATTTTTGGATTAATTAGAAATTCAGCAGCACAAATAATTACTGCAAATACTATGGGAAACAGGTAAGGGTGCCCTACTTGTGCTGCTGAGCATGTAATTGCTACTTCACCACCCAGGTAAGCAACAATAAATAGTAGACCATAAATAGCTGTTCTTGAAAATGCGTATACTATTGTGGCAAGAAGCAAATAAGCACCTAATACCGCCACACTGCTTTCGGGTAATCCCAATTCGGTAGTGCCTTTTACATAAATAGGATGCCTGATGAGTTTCCCGATAGCATCAACCAACAAAAAGATTATGATTAATGCTTTTAGCGATTTACCGGTCCATAAAATTCGTTTAGACATTTGAATGGAATTAATGATTTTAAGAGGGTCTAAACATTTAAGAATATGTAGGACATTACCAGATTAAAGGAAATATAAGTTAAAACCAATAGCCGGTTAGCATAACCATTTATTCCAATTACACTTTTAGGAATTTCGGATAAAGGCTCCTGATCGGGCCCGAACGGGACACCGGCTTTTTTGAGGCCTGAGATAAATAATCCCATTGACACTCCCATTAATACTAAACTTACCCAAACACTATGAGCCGATATCAGTAATTCATTTCTGTGAGGTAACCAGTTATTTTGATTGCTTAAGTGGTAAGCTACTAATAACGCCCCAACTGGAAATGTTGGTACTCCTAGTGCAAATGATAGTCCGTGGAGTTTGTGTTTTACATCAAACAGTCCACCCATTAAAGCCCCTGTTCCTGAAACGAAAATGAGGATTGAACCGAAGACTGCCCATTTTGATGTAACGATATTAAAAGAAAGATATGCGGCTAGCATCGTACTTATGCTCCAGAAAATAAAGAACGAGGTAATCAACCATTTATGCTTACCCAGTGCATATTCACTAACCATTCGCCAAGCTGGGTTAAATTCAGCGCTTACGAAATGCAGTATGAGTAAACAAAAGAGTGAAATTGCTCCGCTTGCAATAACCATGGTTGCAATTGCAGAAAGGTTTTCCATTGTATTACTTACTTTTTAGGTTATTTAATAATTGTTCTAAGTAGTTTAATGTCATTGTGAAACCGCCCTGGAAGCCCATTTTGATAATTTGCTCCAATGATGCAAGTGTATTATGTTTTATGGAAATGCTTACGGTTGTGACTCCCTGAAGTTCGCTGAAGTCTAAACTCCATTCTGAGCCTGGAAAATCAGGGTTAATGGTTTCATTTTTATCAGCAAAGGCATCAGTATACTTGAAATTGCTAATTGGTGAGATTGAGGTAAAGTCTTGGATGGACCAGTGTTCTTCTCCCTCCGGGCTGCACATGGCATAAAATCTTCGTCCGCCTTCTTCGAACTTCATATACTTTGTTTTGGAAAGCCAGGGCTTAGGGGCCCACCATTGGTCAAGGATTTCCTGTTTGGTAAAAGCATCCCATACAAGGGCTTGCCCGGCTTCAAATTCCCGTTTTACAAAAACCGTATTTGCAGATTTGTCAACGGTAAAATCAAATAGTAAACTGTTTTTCATTTCTTATTATTTTTAAAGGTTGCTAATACTTCGTCCAGTTGAGCGAATCGGTTTTCCCAAATCTTCCTGAATTGTTCTATCCATAAATCTATCTCTTTCATTTTCTTTATTTCAAGCTGATAGTAAATTTCCCGTCCTTTTTGCTCCTGTGTTATAAGTTCGCACTCAGAGAGTATGCGAAGATGTTTTGAAATAGCTTGCCTCGTTGTGTCAAAATGTTCTGCAATAGCATTGGGTGTCATTGCCTGCAGGGCAATAAGCGTTATGATTGAACGCCTTGTTGGGTCTGATATTGCCTGGAATATATCCCTTCTCATTTTAAGATGTTGGTTTTAATTGAGAAACCATTCGGTTGCAAATATATGTGCAGCCAATTGATTGCGCAAATTTTATTTCAAAAAAATTCGAAAAATGAAAAACTCTGGTGAAATTTTGGGATTGGTAATAAATTAGAGAGGTTTATACAGGCATTTGTCAGAATGTTCTACTTCTCGGGTTCGTTTTTTTTGCAGGCAATAAGATGGCGTTTTATTGGTAATTGCTTATTCTTTTGATAATTTGCCTGAATGCATAGTCTCCTCAAATTACTGATACCTGCTTCATTACTGATTGTTGTTCAATCCTACGCCCAACCTGATTCCACAGCCATTAAACAATTCATCCGCATTCAGGCCGAAATACTGTGCGCTGATAATATGCATGGCAGGGGTTATGTCATGGATGGGAGGCAGGTGGCATCAACATGGCTGCAGGGAAAATTTAAAGAATTGGGCTTGAAGCCTGCGCCGGGTAACTATTCCTATACTCAGCCTTATTATTTTCCGATAAATACCTTTCCGGGCAAGATGAAACTGGTCGTAAATGGCAATGAACTTAAGGCCGGGGCTGATTTTATTATTGATGCGGGTTCGCCTTCACTTACTGCAAAAAAGCTAAAAGCCGAAACAATAGACATGGGCAGTATTGCTGATATTAATGGATTGAAAACGGCCATCCGGCAGTTTGATGGTGGAAGCGCCTACGTGCTTACCAATACCGATACCATGTGTAAAATACTGGGAGCTCATATCGAAGAGATAGCAAGGGTATTACCGGAAGGCTGTTATATTATACCCAGGAAAAGCAAACTGACCTGGGATGCCGCACAAAAAACTATACCTGCTACGGTATTTTATGTGAAAGAGGATGCCCTGCCTGCCACGCTTAGAGATATTAGCGTGGATGTAAAGGCTGTGCTGATACCCAAATCGCGGAATGAAAATATAATAGGGGTTGTACCTGGTGAGGTTAAAGACAGTTTTATTGCCTTTACCGGTCATTACGACCACCTGGGTATGATGGGGGCAGATGCAATGTTTCCAGGTGCCAGCGATAATGCCAGCGGGGTATCTATGCTACTGTACCTGGCTTCTTATTTTGCAGCTCATCCGCAGCATTATTCGGTATTATTTATTGCATTCAGTGGTGAGGAGCCTGGGCTGCTGGGGTCGCAGTATTATGTGGCGCACCATACAGTGCCGCTTGACAATATAAAATTCCTGACTAATGTTGATATTATGGGTGATGCTACAGATGGGGTAACGGTGGTGAATGCTAGCGAATTCACCAAACAATTCGGGCTATTACAGCAGATCAATAATGCGCATCACTATTTACCGGTAATCAAGCAGCGGGGCAAGGCGCAAAACAGCGACCATTATTTTTTTACTGAGGCGGGGGTGCCTTCTTTCTTTATGTATTCAAACGGTGGCAAGGGTTTTTACCACGATATTTTCGACATTGCCCCTGAGCTTACTTTGAACCATGTGGCGGGGGTGGCACAATTGTTAATTGATTTTGCAGAAGGATTAAATACCCTGAGACCCTGACCCTAAAGGGAACCAAGCATTTGCCTTAGCCCACATTGCAGCTTGATCGCTGTAACCAATTCAATATCAATATATTGAAAATTTTTGAGTTCCAGTTTGTGTACTACAGATTTTATAATTGGCTCAAAACCTGATTGTTGCATCTTCAATAATTACAGA
>CAIVEH010000177.1 GCA_903904855.1 uncultured Bacteroidota bacterium
ATTTATAATAATTTAATATTTATAAGTATCAAAATTAACTTTGTGCGAAAAAATGTTTTATTATTAGGACATTAAAGTCTTTTATCTCCAACAACAAACCAAAAGCAGACCAATTTCTTACTTTAAAAATCAAACAAAATGAGCGATCAAACAAACAAACAAACAAGAACATGAAACACAAAAAGATGGTGGAGCGATGGCAAACAGGAATGCTACCGCAAATGAAGTAGTTTGCTGGGATAGCCATGGCGACATAAAAATCGTTACCCAGCGACTCAAAGAAATGTTTGTGGAGATGGGCCAAAAAACCAGGATCGAAAACGGACAAAAGCCTGCTGAGCGTGCGGTTTTCCGTAAGCAACATGGTATTGGCTACGGAAAATTTGATAACTCTGGGATAATAAAAGAACCATACCCGGCAAAAATGGAACAACTGGCGCTTAATTACAATCACCAGATTGACCAGATTTGGGAATATTATTTAAAACACAAGTACATTTTTTATTCACAGGAACAACGCTGGAAGGAATCAGCTTTCTGGAAAAGAAGATTAGAAAGAACTCAACAGTAAAATCGAACATCTGCGAATAGCAATTATTTACCAGGCGCCACCAAACTCTCCCAATCTATTCCATTAAAAAGCCGCCCCGAATCCCGGAGCGGCTTTTTATTTATGAGTCGGAATTTTATTTAAACTCGCTGTCGTCAATTCCTTTATTCACTTCTACTGTCTGCACCATTTCTGAGAATGACTGGCCCTGCTGGGTTTCAGTTACTTTATAGGGCAGTTTATACCCACTACCACCTGGCACGTCCCGATAGTCGGAGTAATCGGAGATTTGTGCTTTTTCACCTTCGCCCTGTACCTTTCTTACCAGAAGGCTGGTTTTAGCATCATAGTATTCAAGGGTCTTTTTCCCTTTTTTATCTACAACATTCAGTACATAAGTCCGATTTCCTTCTATGGTTTCTATACCTTGAAGAGTACGCTTGATGCCATATTTTTCAGGGTGCAGGTCCATGGCAATATCAGCGCTCATTACCAGTTCTTCCAGGTCATCGCCAGTAATTTCGGCCTTTTTACCCTTTTGTTCCTGGTATCCTTTGGTGCCATCAAATACCTGTTTCTGTATTACCATTGTTGGTCCCCCTCCCATTGATGCTTCAATATATTGCTTCCATTTATTGGGGGCTTTCTTGATTTCGATAATAGTCAATGGCATACCCTGCATGGCGCTGGTGCCTACCACCTTCATATCCTTAATACTGTTGAACCCTTTCTCTCCGCCCATGGCAGCAATGTATTTCTTAAATACATCTTCAGCAGTCAAACCTGCGGGTGCAGCGGAAGTTTCTGTTTGCGCCAATGGCCTGCCAGCAAAGTCGTAATAATCTACCTTGCTATTTCCAGCAAATTTTGCCAGTTTCGGGGCCACATCTTCTTTACTGCCGGCAACTACAATATTGGCAATATCGGGTTGAAAGTATTTGCGTGACATTTCCATCACATCATCTTGCGTAACAGCACTCAGGTTTTTCAGGTAGTTCTGATAATAATCCTTTGACATGTGATAACGCTCTATGTTGATAGCAAACTGCGCTACTCTTTTGGGGTCTTCAAGGCCGATGGCGAAATTGCCTGAAAGGTAATTAATGGAATTCTGCAAAGAGGTATCGCTTACCTTTTCATTGCGCATAGCGTTCATTTCATCGAGCAGGGCGGTTATAGCGCTGTCGGATACGGCATTACGGCATTTTACTGTGGCTGAGAAAGAACCTCCCAATTCATCATCGCGCAGCGAAGAATAGGCGCCATAGGTCCAGGCATGTTTTTCGCGCAGGTCAAGAAATAACCGGCCTTGTGAGCCACCTCCCAATACCGTATTGGCAACACGAGCCTTGATCACATCGGGGGTTCCAGGCTTAAGATCGATGGGGTAAGTAACGCTTACTACGCTCTGCACTGCAGCTACACGGGGTGCAAAGGCCACTTTAGTTACTTTGCCGCCAGGCTGACTTAAGGCAGCTACAGTATACTTGGTTACCGGCACAGCAGCATTCTGCCATTTGCCGAAATATTTCTCAATTAAGGGTTTTACTTCTTTCAGAGTAACATCGCCTACTATAGCCATATTTGCTACATTTGGCCGGAAGTAGGTTTTGTAGTAATGGTTGCATTTTTCCAGTGTTACTTTATTTACACTTTCTTCGGTAGCCACTTCTCCGTATGGGTGGTTTTTACCAAAATTAACAACAGCGCTTAAATTGCGCACCATAGCATCGGGTTGGTTCTTCTGCGTTTGGATACCTGATAAAGTTTTAGTTCTGGCTTTATTCAGATCAGGCTGGGTGATTTTGGCATTCATGGCAATATCAGCCATCAGTTCGATGATTTTAGCTTCATACTTTTTCAATCCGCTACCAGAAATGCCCTGGCTGCTCACATTAATACTGGCGCCCATATGGTCGATCTCTGTGTTCAGTTTGTCTTTACTACGAGTAGAAGTGCCATCCAGTAGTAATTCGGACATCATGTCGCGGTAACCGGCCATGCTGCCTTCCAATTCCGGCTTTATATCCAATTCTATATTGCACTCAATTGTAGGCAATTTGTGGTTTTCAACTACAAAAACTTTCATGCCATTTGGCAGGGTGAAACTTTCTGTTTTACCCAGTTTTATTTCAGGCGCAGGGCCTGGCTTGGGCTTTATGCTGCGGTCGAGCTGCGCAACAGCATTACCGGCAAACGTGATTGCAATTATGGCTATTAATATCTTTCTCATTACAGTATTTTAAAGCTTTTATCAGAATATTTTTTTGGAATGATTATTTATTAGGCTCCGGCTTAGTATGTGGCGCACTACCCGATTCGCTGCGCTTGTCCTGTTCTGCTTTAGGCAGATAATAAACCACCAGTCGATTTTCTTTGGTAAAGTATTTGCCCGCAACACGTTTTATGTCCTCTTTTGCAACTTTCTTGTAACGTTCCAGTTCGGTATTGATCAGGTTGGCATTGCCCTGGAACGTATAGTAAGTAGCCAGGTTGGTTGCTACTCCTATATCTTTCTGGTTCTGGGAAATAAAATCACTCTCTGCCTGGTTCTGTAGTTTTTTATATTCCTCCTCGGTAATGCCATCCTTCTTCACTTTTTCTATTTCAACAAGCATAGAAGATTCCAAAACTTCAGGTTTTATGCCTGAATTGGCAATTCCCAGCATAATAGCCATACCGGGTTCTTCATTACCCAGATCGAAGGCCCCTACATTTACTGCTTTCTGTTGTTTGTCTACTATTTCTTTTTCGAAACGAGAGCTCTTGCCTTGCGACAATAACTGAGTGAGCAGCTGCACAGCATAATAATCATCTGTGCCTTGTTTAGGTATGTGATAGCCGAGTATTACCGCTGGCAACTGAATATTATCGTAGAAATTGACACGCTTTTCGGCTGTTTGAGCAGGTTCTGATACAGCGGGTCTCGGAATAGCCTTTGTGCCTTTAGGTATCTCTCCGAAATATTTAGAAATCAATGGTTTAGCTTGATCTGCTGTAATATCGCCTGAAATGACAAGCACAGCATTATCAGGCACATAAAAAGTCTTGTAAAAATTCATAAACTCATCGAGGGTAGCCTGGTCTATATACTGCTCTTTACCTATAGGGCTCCAGCGGTAAGGATAAACAGTATAAGCATTTTCAAAGATCACATTGATGAGCTGACCATAGGGGGTGTTGTCGTAGCGCTGCTTCTTTTCTTCCTTTACTACTTTGCGCTGGGTTTCTACGCCTATATCGTCAATCTTGGCATGAGCCATACGTTCAGATTCCATCCAAAGGGCCAGTTCCAATTGATTGGAAGGCAGCACTTCGTAATAGAAAGTACGGTCCTGGGTGGTATTGGCGTTAAGCTGTCCTCCGGCGCTTTGGATAAATTTCATATACTCCCCCCTCTTAATGTTGTCGCTGCCTTCGAACAGCAGATGCTCGAAAAAGTGAGCAAAGCCAGTGCGCTGCGGGTCTTCATTTTTTGAACCTACATGATACATCACAGATACCGCAACAATAGGTGTGGAGTGGTCTTCCTGCAGAATAACGTGCAATCCGTTGGGCAAAGTATACTCTGTAAAAGTAATGGAGGCCAATGCCTGCCTGGCATTAATAGTCAGTAAAGACACGCCCAGCAACATGCCGAAAAAAGCGTTTCGCTTCATATAAATTTGAAATTTGCGGCAAAAGTAGGGTTTGCAGGACGAAAATCAGGTTTTTGAACTAAAAATCACCTTAAAAAAGAAGTCGAAAGTCTAAAGTATTAGGACTTAAGTTCAATGAGAAAGAAGTATCTGATGTATGTTTGCAATTTATTACTAAACGTCAAAGTCTTTGATTTTTTGACTTTCGACTCAGGACTTAAGACTATCGACTTCAAAAAATGATAAACACCGTTTTATTCGACATGGATGGCTTGTTGCTGGATACTGAACCCTTATGGGGAGAGAGTATGCTGCGTGTAGCCCATAAACATAAGATACCTATTACCCGGCAGAAATTTAAGGAAACTACCGGACTCAGAATATTTGAAGTTACCGACCATTGGGCTATTCATTATCCTTGGGAAGGAAAGACATCGAGGGAAGTGGCCGATGAGATACTTGAGGATATTATTGCCTCATCAAAACAAAGTGCAACTGTACTCAAAGGTGTAGAAAAAGCGCTGATTCTTTTAAGGAAACATCATTTCAAAATAGGACTGGCTTCTTCCTCCCCCGGTCATATGATTGATGCGCTGGTAGAGCATTTTGATCTGAAAAAGTACTTTGATGTCATAACCTCTGCTGATGCTGTAGAAATGGGTAAACCCCACCCTGCAGTGTTTCTGCATTGCGCTGCATCGCTGGGATCTAAACCCAATCAATGCCTGGTACTGGAAGACTCAGTAAACGGGATGATTGCCGGAAAAGCCGCAAGGATGAAAGTAATTGTAGTTCCCGATGAACTGCATTTCGATGATCCCCGCTTTACAATTGCCGATGGAAAACTGAGGAGTATGGAGGATTTTGATCTGGGGGTGATATGATCATAGTATTTAAATCTTTTTCCTTAAATTTGAGAAAATAATAAAGGAATGTCAATCCAGCAAATGCAGCAACAGATCATTCAGCAGTTAGCATCTGTAAATGATGAAAATATGCTTAAAATGCTTGATGAAGAAATAGCATTTTATCTGCAACATAAG
>CAIVEH010000178.1 GCA_903904855.1 uncultured Bacteroidota bacterium
AATAGGCAAGTATATGCTTACCTATGACGACACCAAAGAAATCAGAGGTTTAGCTGATAAGTATAATTTGCCATATAGATCAATACCAATGAAAACAACACATCATCTCGAGAAGAACGAATTAATAATCGCTGATAATTTTGATTGGTGGAAAATGTAAGTTCAATTGAGCATTACTATTTATCTCCTGGCTAATCGGGATTTGCTATCCCGATCTAAATAGGATTGGATTTTTAATCCCCCCTTAAGCGTAGTCTATAAAAAAAACAAAAAACGATGTTGGGCGTTAGTCTCCGACTACGCCCCGTCGGTAGCCATTCTCCAGAATGGCGTAAAAGGCGAGTTTGTAATGTTTATGCACCGGCTGTTCGTTAATAACGCTAGAATCAACTATATCCATATCAATGCTCCTGAAGAATTTCTAAAAGACATTTTATCAAATCGACATTATAAATCGGTATTGGTAATCTTTGCGGCCTTAAAAATGACATTTGCATATTGCGCCTTCGCGCCTTAGCGTGAGATTTTTTCGTGCCGCTATTTATAGTCTATTCGGTATTATCCGGCAATCTCAATACCGGTTCTGAGGATTTCTTCTACAAATGGATCACTGTCCGGTGTGAAATCTTTAGTGTTATATGTACGAGGCTGGATATTCATTTCTGAGCGGTTAACCAGAGTCCTGGCAAATAGCTTAACATCCTCAAAACCGATACCTATAAATTCATCTGCTACAAATGCTACATCTATATCGCTCCATTCAGTCTGCTTGTTTCTGGAATAAGAGCCATAGAGTACCACATTAGTAAGATGTATACCAGAGAGTTTCATTTCTGAAGCCAGTTTTTTGAGTTGGCTGATCACAGCTTTTTGAGTAAGCATTTTCTTAAGGTGTTTACCTGTTCAAGAATTTTTTTGGTTTGTACTGATTTGTATTTTTTGAATAACTCAAGTTTGTAATCAGGATATCGCCCTTCCAATTGAAAATGGTTCATGATAGCCAGAAAATCCTTATCCTCCACAGGCAAATCAAGGTTGGTTTTAGCAATAATCAGTAATAGATTATGAATCTTTGGTGGAAAATTGCTCTCATTATCCTTCACCCAATGGGCTTTGCACAATTTTTCCAAAACAAGTTGAGCGAAAAATAAAGAATGAAGGTATGCCTTTGCTTTAACCATTGATTAGATTGCTTCCCAGTCCTTTTCAGCGGTCTTCACCCAGTATGTTATGTGTTCATCCTTAGTCACCCGATTATTTTTTTTACCATCATTATTTACAAAAGTAATTAAAATATGCAATTCTTATTTTGCAACTTTGAGTTACACTTTGGCGAAGGTCTGTAGCAAAGCTAGGTGCTTAGCCGATATGTGTTTACGCCATTTCTATAGCTTGCACCTGGATTTTCCAACCCCTTTTAGTTTAGTTTGCAAAAAAAAACAAAAAAACGATATTGGGTGTTAATCCCGATTTTTCATCGGGTATAGCATCAGGAGTGGGGAGGATTGCTATTTATCAAGCAAAAAATGAGATGAATTACATCTTTACAAATTGCCGGGTAATGATACCACTTACGCCTCTTAAGGTAACAAAATAGATACCCCTAGGCAATGATTGTATATTCACCTGTTGGTTTCCCAAACTGATCGATTTTTGGATCAGTTGCAGGCCCAGGCTATTGGTTATGCTCAGACTGTTGAAATCACTATTTCCGGTTACAATATTCAATTCATCTTTAGCAGGGTTAGGAGATAGGATAATTGTATTTCCATTATTGATAGTTTCAACCTTCGTGGGTTTGGCTATAATATTCTCAACAGTATTGGTCATCACAACCGCATTGTAATCGAAATAAATACCCGCCTCATTGTATATTTTTGTTCCGGGCGGCAGTGTTGCTTTAGAATTAACTGTAAAGATAATAGCGCCACTACATTGGTCATGATGGCTGCTGTCAAGCAGATTGATTCCGGGGAAATCAAATTTTATTATGTTATGTCCGCCTGTGTTTTTCATAGCGATATTCATTTTAGCGGAAGCCATCAGCAGTTTTAGTGATTTAACATCAACGTAATCAGAAAGCGTATCATAAACACTGATATTGAAGGCAGTGTCATTTCCTGTGTTTACAAAACTGATCGAATACCGCAGTTGTGTGCCGGCAGTAATAGTATCAACAGGAGACACCCACATTTCATTAGGATCACAACTTGCACGAATTGTATCTATTACAACTTCTATATTATTAAGTGTGTCGGAATCACCAGTAATTGGCGTTACAGTAAAGTGATTTTGAATAGTATCATGCGCTATTACAGGAAGAGAATTCAATGACTTAAAATAAATGGATTCAGGAGTTCGAGCAGTAATACCAGTAATGTTCCAAGTTAGGGTATTACCTAAATGAGTGAAAGGAAATGGGGTTGCACTTATATAAGCATACTTAGGGCTGATATTCATTTGGAGAGAACTATTTTTAGCCTGACACGAATAATTATTTATATATATTTTGCCCGTCTGATCGGTTAATTCGGTAACAGATATAATTGCATAAACGGAGAGATCAAAAGCTGTAGTTCCTGAACATTTCATGCCAAAATATTTTTTGGGGTAATTACTGTAAGAAACCCCAATGGTATCAGATAAAACAGCGCTCAAAGGGCAGGTTATCATCATTCCATAAGGCATTGAAATTATCTGAAATGAATAAATATCTCCTGGTATACCAGAACAATTATAGTAAAAACCACTGGAGCAACAAACGGTGTCAACTATTGTACCATTTCGTTTTACTTGAATATTGATCGGGAAACTGATAAATGGATCATTAATAGAATCATAGATACCAGTGCCGTTATTGTCAAGAAAAACTTCTATAGGTAAAGTATAACTTGGTGGAGTATTACAAGGTGAACTCAGTTCCAGATCATAGGTAACTGAATCGGAACTTACTCCGCTATACATCAGCGTATCGTTTGTTAAAGCAAATTTAACCGTATACCTCCCAGGGAACGAATAGGCGTGAGATGCTGTTGTGTAATTATGTGGTGGATCAATATATGCCATATCAGGATTGCTTCCATCACCCCAAAAAACCCATACACCATAATTAGTACAATCTGTATTAATCACAAATTTTGCTGTATCGCAATTCAATCCAGGTATAGTATCTGTTCTCACAACTGAGGTAATATGATATTGCGCAGTTGCAGTGATTATATTGCAGATCATCATTATGATTAGCCCATAAAACAGTTTATTCATACAAATATCATTTTGGAAATGCAATAACTCTATTTAATATTCAATCAAAATTACATAATTTTTCTGAAATTACTAACCTGGCTATAAACTATATCCCCAAGTTAAGTGTAGTCTGCAAAAGAAACAAAAACGATGTTGGGCTTAAGTCCCCTCTGGTCAAAGGCCGCAATCTTTTAAAAAAAAGCACTGGTCGCAGCCCGCTTCCCTTTTATTTGTAGACCCTCTGCCGTATCCTCATTTTACCCAAACTGAATAAAAATTAGTCTTACCTTTGTACAATAATTATATATCATGAGCGCTGCACAAATTGAAAGCCTGATCATTCAAAAATCAAAAGGGCTACCGGCAGAAATGCTACAGGAAGTACTTGATTTTATGGATTTCCTGAAATTCAAAAAATTAACGCCCAAAACAGATTCTATCCAATCCGCTCTATCAGATTTGAATGTTTCTGAAGTCGGGCATCTTGAAGAAGAGTTTATGGACTATAAATCTGTCTATCCGAATGAATAGTGCACTAGAATGTTTTGTAACAGATACAATGGCGCTTGTATTGTGGATAGAAAAAAGGAAAATGCCGGCAACCGTAAAATCTCTTTTCACCAAAGCAGAAAATAATTTGGTTAAGTTGTATATCCCGGGAATGGTGCTTGCAGAAATAGGGTATCTGTCCGAAAGAAACAGAATTGATATTACACTAACAGATGTTTCAGTCCAGCTAAAAAAATACAACAATGTCGTAGTTCACCCGATGGATTTGGAAGTAGTGCGTACTGCCTTTGAAATAAAAGATATCGCTGAATTACACGATCGCCTCATAGCTGCCACAGGAAGATTACTTGCTTATCCTGTAATTACCAATGACCCTGTTATCATCGCCTCTGAATTTGTATCAACCGTATGGGGTTAACCGATTTAGTCTGCTACGAGGCTCCTCGCCCCGTACCATTCGACGTCTCCCGACTGCAAAGCCAGCCGGGGACTCGCCTGTGATTTTGACACAAAAGCTGATCTGCCTTCCTGCCGCCTCCAAAATCACCCTTTAACATTCTGTTTACTCAATTAATTTGGAAATAACAATCGTCAGTTTTACCTTTATGCCAAATTTAATCGATAAAACCAACAAATCTAACTATTAAACAAACAAAAATCCAAAATATTTGCCACAAATTCGCTTTTAGAACCCCAAATTATAATCCCGAAAATCATTCTTCGTGCGACCTAGCTTTTACAGCGAAGGAGCATTAATCCTGGAAATCCTCTATTCCTGAAAATCTTGTTCAAAAAAAATTATACCCGATTATACCTAAATATACCTTTTTATACCTTTTTATACCTTTTTATACCCTTTTATACCCTTTTATACCTTTTTATACCCTTTTATACCTGATTATACCCTAATTATACCCTATTATTCATAATATTTAATCGCTATAAAATATGATAAACAACGCACTAAGCATTATAAATAAATAAACATAGTTTCAATTATACCCAAATCCTAAAATTACTAGTTTTATTTTATACTCCTCGCCAGCTAAAAGTGTGCATTTCCTGCATTGACGGTTTTGCGGTCTTAACATATGGGCTGCTTATTCTCAGTTACTTTGATTGCACCTTTGCGCCTCCGCGTGAGACATTTCAATCTGGCGTAGTCTGTAGCCCCACCCAATAAAAACATTTAATGACCTAAATCATTCGTCTCTTATTTGCTATTGGCAGCAATAATCTTACTTTTGCACCTTCTTAATCAATAATAGCGCTCATGTCTGTTTTAGTCAATAAGAATTCAAAGGTTATTGTTCAGGGTTTTACGGGTACCGAGGGTACTTTTCATGCTACCCAGATGATTGAATATGGTACCAATGTGGTAGGTGGTGTTACACCTGGCAAGGGTGGCAGCAAGCACCTGGATGTGCCTGTTTTCAATACAGTGCAGGATGCTGTTGATGGCACCGGCGCTGATACTTCTATCATTTTTGTGCCACCGGCTTTTGCTGCTGATGCGGTAATGGAAGCTGCCGATGCAGGTATAAAGGTAATCATCTGTATTACAGAAGGTATACCAGTTCAGGATATGGTTAAGGCTCGTGAATACATCAAGGGCCGCGACTGCAGGCTGGTTGGACCAAACTGTCCGGGTGTAATAACTGCAGGTGAGGCTAAAGTAGGTATTATGCCGGGTTTTGTGTTTAAACCAGGCCGTATCGGTGTTGTATCAAAATCAGGTACACTTACCTATGAAGCAGCTGATCAGGCAGTTAAAGCCGGTATGGGTATTTCCACTGCCATAGGCATAGGCGGCGACCCGATCATCGGCACCACTACCAAGGAAGCAGTAGAACTGCTGATGAACGATCCGGAAACTGATGGCATCATCATGATAGGGGAGATAGGCGGTAATATGGAGGCTGAAGCTGCACGCTGGCTGAAGGATAATATGCGCAAACCTGTGGTGGGCTTTATAGCAGGGCAAACTGCTCCGGCTGGTCGCAGAATGGGCCATGCGGGCGCTATCATTGGTGGCGCTGATGATACTGCTGCTGCCAAAATGAAGATCATGCGCGAGTGCGGCATACACGTAGTAGACAGCCCTGCGAATATCGGTAAAATGATGGCAGAGGTGCTTGGTGTAAAGGCTTAATTGCTCAATAGCTCAATAAAGTAATGATGTTATAATTGAATATTAAATCCCCTGATTTTTTGGGGATTTTTTTTGAGATAGAAAATTAGATAAGTTTAAATATCTTTAGGGCAGTTTGAAAAAATATGGATTAACAATGTTTTAATAAAATGTGGTCTCTATATTGAACTTATCTGGTATCAAAGCAATTTTAAAAATCAAAAACATGAAAAAATCACTGAGCAGAATAATGGTCATTTCACTGTTAAGCCTGCTGTTTGTAACCAACACTGCGGAGAAAGTCCGCGCACAGGATGTGGAAGTTTCCTTCCAGACTTTTTATGATAATCTGGCGCCTTATGGCCAGTGGGTAGATGACCCGCAATATGGCCAGATATGGGTACCTAATGAGGAGGGCAATTTCAGGCCATATGGCAGCCGCGGCCACTGGGTAATGACCGATCTGGGAAATACCTGGGTAAGTGATGACCCATGGGGCTGGGCCTGCTACCACTACGGCCGCTGGACTTATGACGGCTACTACGGCTGGGTATGGATACCTGGTTATGATTGGGCTCCGGCCTGGGTGAGCTGGAGGTATGGCGAAGGCTATTGCGGATGGGCGCCACTGGGCCCGGGCGAAGGATTGGGTTATAACTGCCCCGATACATGGTGGATATTTCTGGATGCTAATTATCTGTATTCACCCGATTGTTTCCACCACTGGAGAGGCCCTTCATTTAATATAGACTATATACGCAGAACCAGTATGGTGAGCAACTACAATTATGATGTGCGTACACATGTTCAGTATAATTGGGGACCAAGAAGGGAAGATATGGAACGCGAATTTCACCACCCTGTTCAGGTGTACAGGTTTAATGAATCGCACAGGGCAGGCGGCGCCAGCATTACTGGTCAGAGTGTGAATATGTACCGTCCGGAAATAAGCAGGAACCCGGTAAATGAAGTGCGCCCAAACCGTTCTTACCAGTCAAGTCATCCGTTGAACCAGCCTCAGCAACACGAAAATATCAATTATAACAGGCCATCAGGTTTCAGGCAGGAAACACAGGGCAGGCCGGTGCAGCAGAATAACTACAGGCAGCCACAACGCCAGGAACAACCAAGACAACAGCCACAGGTTCAGCCACAACGCCAGGAGCAACCAAGGCAACAACCTCAGTTTCAGCCACAGCGTCAGGAGCAGCCAAGACAACAGCCACAGATTCAGCCACAGCGCCAGGAGCAGCCAAGACAACAACCACAGGTTCAGCCACAGCGCCAGCCTCAACCACCAGTAAGGCAACCAATGCCTCCAGCAAACCAGGAGCCACAACGCCAGGGTGGGGGAAGAAGATAAATTATCTGGATTGATATATTTTACAATGCCCCGTTATTATGCGGGGCATTGTTGTATGAAATAAGACAATAAAACCATTCATTATCAACACATTAGCAATTGTAAAAACACAGCCATCATCGATATTGAAAATCAGCAACTCCCTTTTTATTTTACCAAAATGCCATTAGGAATTTCTATTTTATTATTTTAGGGGCTTAATCGATTCTAAAATCATTCCTGTAGCTTTAATATGAAGCGGCTGATCCTTTTATTCTTCCTGTTCCCAGGTGTTTTGTCAGCCCAAATACAGCAGAAGAAGGTTATTGAACCGGATAAAGAAATTATTGCGAAAAATATACAAAGCATTTCTGGGGTAACAGGTAGTAGTCCATTCACAAGGGCAGCGGAAATACTTGTTACTCACAATGTTACTGATAGTGGTGAACATATTACCACAACCGTTTTTTTTCGAAACCTCACCGCATTAGATTCTGCTAGCTTTGATATCATTACCGATATTTCACCCTCAGTAGTTGATAAGTTCAAAACAGATGCTATTTCCGCTTGGAAAGAGGAGTTAGTAACGGGTATTCCTGATCTTCCTGACTTTATAGGCGATGAAATAGTACTAAAGCTCCTTACCCAGCTTGAATTAAAATTGAATGATATTGCTGTCGATAAACTGGAGATAATAGCCGCGCTGCCAAATCTACCCTTGGTTAAAACGGATGAAATGCCAACCCTTCAACATCTTGCCTTAAACATAATAAACACCGCAGATATTGCAGCTGTTGCCCTGGAATTAATAACAACATTACCGAACCTTCCGTTGGTAAAAACGGATGAAATACCAATTATTAAACACCAGCCCTACACCCAAATCATAATCGCTGATTTACTTCCTGAATTTGTAGCTATTAAAACAAACCTCCCACCACTTCCTTTTTTTATTGCTGATGATATTGATGACATAATACTCCATCCGGCAGTAAAATTATATACGGCACAAATACCTATTGGTAAAGCCGATTCAGTAAGCCCCTTTGTCATGATTGAGGAAGAGTTATTTGGTGTTGATAGTATGCATCTTTCGGAGGAGGGGTATAGTTTGCTGGAAAAGCTGGAAGGGTATTCGCCCGATCTGTATTCACTGAATGATGGTGGCTATACTATTGGTTTTGGCTTTTTTGTTCCTTATAGTGAAGGATCTAAATGGAGGAAAGGTGTAACATGGGAGGAAGCTGAGCGACTGATACACCAGAAAGTGCCATCGTATGAAAACCAGGTAAAAGAATTTATCAATGTAATGCTGACGCAAAGAGAATTTGATGCGCTGACCATGCTGGCCTACAACCTGGGTGGCTTTTCGAAGGCTACCAGTATAGTGAATGATGTAAACAACCTGGATGGTTTTGATCAGCTGCAGAAAGACTGGAAAAGATTCATACATTCAAAAGCACCCAACGTATCCAAAGGATTGATGAATAGGCGAAAAGACGAATTGGGTGTAAGAAGTATAGCAGATTATCAACCTGACAGAAAAGTTATAATTTATAAAAACAGAAACTAATGAAACGATATCTATACGCCTTGGCGATACTGTCTGTTTTACCATTGAAAACTACCTGCTACGCACAGGAAACAGACTCAGCAAAAGTTGTAAAAACCTTATTGAAGTGCTGGCGCGCGCTCAGCCATGAATACTCAACTATTTATGGGTTGGAAGAGGAAGAAATAAAAACGTACTCTAAACAGAAGGTATGTTTTGGTAGCGATAGTTTAACCATCTATTATGGTACGCTATATTCCCCGAAATACTCTGTAAAGAAGGTTAATGCGGAAAATTTCGCTAAAGAGAATTTCGATGTGAGCAAAGGAAGGCTTGGTATTACAAGAGACAGCGTTTACGAAATAACCATTAATTCAGTAACCAAACCATTGCCTAACGGCAAAACTCATAAAATGACAGATGTGATAGCCTTCGATGGTGATTGTATCTATGTGGTTAAAGATGGTGTTATTTTTAAATTGTTCGACAGTGAAGCTAAGAAAGAGGCTAGAGGGGCGAATTGAGCAATGAATTATTCAATACTCAATTCGCTGTAATACTACTCAAAAACAATCTTCCCCACAAAATTATTCCCGCCAATTATCATCTTTACGAAGTAAACCCCATGGGCCAGGTTTTCGGTCTGGATGGTAGTGGTGTTGTTCCATTGGGTGGCTGTAAATGTGGATGAATAAATGCTTCTTCCCATATCGTCTGTGAGTTTCAGTTGCATTTTTGTACCTGCATCCGCAAACCACTGGATGGTGAATCTGTCGTTGTGGGTAGGGTTCGGGAATATGTTTACAAATGTGTTGTTGTTGATCCACTCTATTGTTTTTTCGGGCAGTACCAGGCTGGTATGGTCTTCCATATAAGCAGTAAGGCGGTAATGAATCAGTGTACCTGTATTAATAAACTGATTGGGCTGGTCGGTAAAATTATACTGCTGACCAAAATGATGCTGAGAATGGACACTGTCGATTGTGGAATACCCGTTATTTCCAATCGCCCGTTGCAATATATAGTGATTCACCACGCCATCCAGGTAAGAAGTCCAGGTATTGAGTATGCTCTTGTGGCTCACCATAGTGGCATTGAAACTGATGAAGTTGGTGGCAGAATCATCCCCTTTTACAGTTCTTATAGGGGAGTAATAAGTATTGCCATTTGTTGTCATTGTCCACTTGAGGCGGTAATAAAGTACTGGATGGTTATTGAAGTTTACCGGGTCCTGGAAGGAATAGTTTCCTACAGATACATGCATAGCAGGGGTATCAATTGCTGTGGCAAAATGAATGGAATCAAGCGACCATTGCACTGTGTAAACCGCAACAGAGGTATCAATCCATGAATTCCAGTAGCAGGCCCCATAAGTGCCATTGCGCCAGGCCATGAAATTAAGATAATCTACGCCAGCGGGGAATGTGCCTGTAGGGCCACCATCGTTAAACCAGAATTCAGAAAATGGCTGGGTCCTTATCTCGGCATAATATCCCTTATCGTAGGGCACCCATTTCACATTCTGGTGGCGGTGATAAATATAAGTGCCGCCAGTATCGTCGGCCAGAGTTCCGTTTTCGGTCTGGTAGCTGCCGGGATTGCTAAACTGAGTGATGCCCAACCGGTAGGCATCGGTAATGGGGCTGCATGATGGGCAGGTGGTATTGTGGAGTACACTCACAAGGTCACTTTCCAGCAGATACAATCGTATTCCAAAGGTATCCGCAGGCTGCTGCGTAGGCCTGAACGAATAGCTTTCGGGGAATGTATATTGTGATGCATCCGGATTATACAATGTATCATGATTGTAAAGATTCAATGTAGCATTGCTGATCTGCTGATTATTGGGCTGTACAGATGCCAGTACCGTATTGTTCCAAAGGTAATCAGTCCATTGGCTACCATTCAGACTTAGCAGGGTCAATGCCGAAGAACCAGATTGATAAATGGGATTTGCAAGGTCAAATATATGTATATCATCAACCGCAATACCTTCATATGTTACCCCCGGGTCGGCGGCCAATACAAAACGGAAATGTGTAGTATAGCCTGGGCCGGGTTGAGGTAAAAGTATAGATGCCACATGCCAGCGGGTAAAGCCTTTGGTGTTCCAGATATTAAAAGTGGAATCGTACCAATTAGTGCCTTGTCCGGAAGCGCCAAGTTTGGTCCAGTTTATACCATCATAAGAATATTCCAGATAAGCAGCATCACATAGGGTATTGCCACAGTTTTCAATATCGCTTGCCATGCTGAAACTAAGCATTGGCTTTGTAAGACCTGATAAATCGAAGCAAGGAGAATAGAGATAAGAGACTTCCAGATTGCTGTAATTGCCAGAAAGATTTGTTTTCCAGGCTTTTGTGCCGCTGGCGGCCTTGTTAATATTCGTGGATGCAGGTGTGCCATATTGCCATGAATCTTTATAACCATCGTGGTAATATCCACCATCACCAGCCTCGAAATTCTCCAGATAAGGATAAGAATTAACTACCTGGCTATTGCGGAAATGATAATTAATTATACTGTCATTGGCAAGGTATGAATCGCCGGTTTCGCTGAGCCATACATTTAAGTTGTGTGTGGTGCCCTGCGCCATGCTCAACTGCTGCGAAAAAGTATAATTGACCGTAGCTTTTGGGCCAATCGAATCAAGCATTCCGGAATAAGTGGTGCCGCCATCAAGGCTGTAATAAAGGTTGATATTGTGAAGAGTATGGTTTACCCCATTATGCACCCTGACAGTAAGTGGACCCGGAGAAGGTAGTCCGCAATTATTGGGGGCAGGGGATACAATACCAACCATTGCAGCATCGTTGACAACTGTATACAGATTGAAATTATCGATAGTAATTCCATTACCATAATCGGTTGCAGCTATCAGTGAAGTATCGCTCTGGCCAAAAGAAACCTGGGTACTGGAGGAAAAATTCTTACCAAAATGTCTTGCAAGGTCGGTAAGGGAGAGTGAATTTACTGTAGCTACATGTCCGGGATAGGCTGTAAGATTGTAGGTAAATAAAGTATCCCATGGCGATGTATCATTGAGTCGGGCAGTTACCAGGTTGCCAGTCGCAGATTTAGGATTGCCATGTAGCAGATAATCAAAATCTACCCTTAATTCGGTAGTAGCCGTATCATAATTGCTTAGGTTAAAGGTGCCTGTGAATGAATTTTTGCTGCCATTAAAAAGTCGCTGGTATGCATCGAGACTAACAGATCTGTTGCCGGATATGGTAATATTATCATTTACAAAAGAGCGCATCCTGCCTGAATCAGTGGCTGTAAAAAAATCCCAATGACCATTGGGCGATAACCCAACAGAATCGTGCTGAACACCAAAAGCAGGAAGTGTTTCAAAACCTTCATTGAATGGAGTTGCAAGGTTGATTGTATCGTTGGGAATATTCAGTATTGTAACCTGGGTAGTGTCGTTAATCAGATTTGGATCTGAGATACGGAGGTTATGTATTGCCACCTTGATGGTATAGCTGCCAATAGCTGAAAAGTTCAATCCCGGAACTGAAATGATTGCAGTATCATTGACCGGAAGTGGGGTAATACCATTCAGACTTTGCCATGGGCCGCCATTGATCTGCCACGATAATTTATAACTGTCACAAACAGCAGTATATAGATTTCTTACCCTAATCTTCATTGTAGTGGATGTGCCTAATTGCGAACTCGTAAACATTCTGCCACTTACAGGCGCAACTATTTTATCAGCCATCAGATCGCCGTTGGATACAGGCTTGCTGCAATCGCCACTATTGGCAACTACCTTAAGCGCTACACTCCTGTAGGCTGGTAGTCCGTTGATAACAGGCTGCACGGTAACATAGGAGGCTGAATTGAGGGGCAGGTTTCTGAAAGTATACATAGTATCGGTTGTAGAGTCAACCACCTGCATGTAAAATCCTTTTTTCTGCAAAAGGTAATAAGAAGTGGCATTCTTTACTGGCGACCAGTGCATATTAAAATATCCGGGGCATTGTGATGCAGAGGCCTGCAAAACGGCCTGCGCATTCACGCAGAACCTGCCTGAAGTAGCTGTTTCACTTGTTCCGTTCCTTGATAGCCTTACCAGCATATTGCAACTGCTGATACTGTCGGGCAGAAAACTGCAGTGCCGGGCAGTGGGGGGTAGGGTGTCGGAAACTGTTTTCCAGTTAGTTCCATTATCCTGCGATAATTCCAGCTTAAAAGTATTGGTAATCGTACCAGCATCCCAGAAAGCCCTTACTGTATCGAAAGGTGAAATGTCGCTTAGTAACTGCTCGCCACCAATAGGGAAGGTGAGATGCAGGGAGGCAGGCACAAAATCATACGCGATAACATAATGCTGCGGGCCATAGGGTATGCTGTATCCTTTTGTTTTAATGGTATAAATGCCTGCAACAGGATTATTAATAGTCACCTGCTCCACATTATTGGTATGGTCAAATCCTTCAACTGCATTTTTGTTTACATTGGCTACTGATGGGTCAAGCACCAATGGCAAATGAACAGTACCTGTTGGCTCCTTTACCGTAAGATCCATGTCGTTTACAAGTTGTTTGGCTGACGAAACGCTTGCCGGTATATCGGCCCAGTACAGCATAATTTTAAGTTGTCCGGTACCGGTGGGAACAGTTATAGTATAAGATTGTGAATCGCCATTGCTGATATTATTGGTTGTATATCTGGAACTATCAATCATCAATAACGACCGGTAAATATCCATTTCCCCAAAACCATGATTGAAATCGGGGCCGGGATTTCCCAGGTCCATTGCTCCATTTAGTAAAATAGTTTTCAGCAGGTCGGCCCTTGGTTGCGAACCGCTATTTAGTTGTTTGTAGCGTTGGGTAAGCACAGCAAGTCCTCCAGCAACATGAGGCGAGGCCATACTGGTACCAGCAGCCCATTCGTAATCATCTATGCCCACTGTGGAATAGACAATCAGGCCTGTGGCTTCAATTTCAGGTTTCAACCTGCCATCCCTCATTGGCCCGCGCGATTCGTCGCCAACATCTGTATAATGGTCCATCATACTACCCACTACAACATTATTTTTGGCAGGCTGGTATCCTCCGCCAATTGTAGCATACCCCTGGGGGTATGGGCTACAGGTACCGGCGCCATCGTTTCCGGAAGCGAATACATGCAGCACATAAGGATATTGGATGGAAAGCGTATCTACAAACCTTGAATAACCATCGTAAGTACCGGCATAGGCACAATTTCCGGAAACAACCTCATAAGAGTTGTTGGTAATGGTCATATTGAAATCGTGATACATCGCTCCGGTAGATGGCAGAACCAGATCGTACAGATAATCAATCAACGCAACATGAGGAGCCATACCCTGTGCAAATGGATCTATATTGCCTGATCCTCCAACTATACCATTTACGTGTTCGCCATGATTGCTGAGCGGAACCGGGTTGAAGTTGGTAATACGATCGTTTATATCAGCATGATAAATGCCCGATGCATCATCACCCACACCAACGGTTACACTGTCGCCTTGCAGGTCGTATCCTCCATGAATCTTAGCTGCAGTTGCAATATTTCCCTTTACTGCCGGTACCGATTCGATGTCGAGCGGCACAATATCCGATACAGGGCTGATACAACTTACGCCATACCATTGTGCCAATGCCTGGATTTTTGAAGCGTCAATTATAATCTTATAAGAAGCGTACTTTTCCAATGGGCTTCTCTCAATCTGTCCACCTATTCCTGCAATAAATTGCTTGATTTTTGAGGCCTCAATTCCCTGATAAAAGGAAACCAATACCTCAATTCCTCCAATTTTATTTTTAACCAGGCCCCATACATATTCACTTGATTTCCATTCCGGTTTTGAATTGATAAAGCTATGTATGGGCAATTCCAAAATTGCTTCCTTGTCAACAGGGAATTGAACGTGGGCTATAAAAGTATTTTCCGGGATATACTCCAGCAGTGAAACGCCATGCTGCTTCAATGATTCCTGCTGCGATTGATCGGGCAGACTATTGAAATGGATAAAAACCATGATAGGCTCTTCAGTATTTTTGGTGGCAGCCATGCTATCCAGCCAGCCAGCTGCATTCGGAGTTGCTGTAATGGTGCCGCTTTTTAATAATATGTTATGCTTATTATTGGTTTCCTGAGCCATTCCTGAAAAAGGGCAAATGACAAATAATAAAAACAGTAAGCAGAGCAGTTTTTGTATTGTTACACTCATAAGATATTATATAACGTTTCTGGTATCTGAATTGTTGTTCAGCATACCACAGTTTGGTAATACAAGGTAAGATGAAATTATGAAGTTTGAATAATGTTAGTTGATGGAATGAATTTTTATCAGTTTCATAGAGCAGGTGAAAAGCAAAAAACATTATTTCCCCTCTTTCCACTTATCCCGCAACTTCATAACCGGCTGTTCATAATACCTGTAAAGCAGTGACGAAAAAACTATAACAACGATCCAGTAAGCGAAATACTGCAATAATCCGGCAAGTGTTGAGTCAACTTTTCTGTTAATAAACAGGGGAATGAACAACGAAAAATGAACGAGGTACATAGAGTAGGATATCTTACTGATATGCCTGACAATTGCAGAAAGGGTTTTGCTGCTCCAATCCCTGGTACTGGCAGCATAGGGCAGGGAGAGCGCGAAAACTAATGGGATAACCAGGTAAAGAAATGCATTGCTCACAAATCTGAAAGTTGGATCAGGCTGAGAACGGAACGCCAGTTCATACTTTACAATGAAATAATAAAGCACAAGAGAACCCACCAGGCTAATGATAAAAAGCTTCTTCTTAATACTGACTATAAATGGTTTATGGTAATAATTCAGGTAAGCAGCCAGAACGCCATACATTACCGCATCGAGCCGGAATACCACTATTTTACGTATCCCTTCATCGGGGTCAATACCGTTGAGTGGGTTGAATGCATTGAAAATCCGGATCAATAAAAACGATGCGAGATAGGCTATGAAAACCTTTACTAAAAATCCGGGTTTGTTTACTGGCTTAACTACCAGCGTGGTCAGATAGATAACTACCGGCAATGTGAGATAAAACCATTCTTCAATAGATAAGCTCCAGCCTTCAGGAAATACATGCAGCACATCGGGGTGAACAAAATTCTGCAAGAATATATAACCCAGGTACTGATTGGCATCTATAGAATTCCCTTTTATGAAAACGAAGATGATAATGTTCAAAGATAGTATCAGCCAGTAATTGGGCAGCGTGCGGAACCACCGCCTTACCCAGAACCGCCTGACCTCTGCAAAGGTAAATTCGGTATTATCGAAGATTTTAATGAGTATACCACCAATGAGGAAGCCGCTTAAAACAAAAAACAATTCTACCCCAATAGGCCCCAGATTTATAATATACCTTTCAAACAGGTTAATGTATTTTATAAGAACAGGAGCATTGGTAAGCCGTTGCAGCAGGCAGTAGGAGTGTGCCATAACTACCATTACAATAGCCAGCGCCCTGATGAGATCCAGACCTATTACTCTTTCGTTTTTGATAGTAAAAGTTTAGGTGAAGATAATTTTTTTGGTGAAAATATGGGAATTCTAGATGGCTTGGCTACTTAAAAACATTAAATAAACCCTAACTGCTGATACTTCCGATCCAGTATCAGTTTTGAATCAGCTTCCAGCCAGTTATCAAGCACGGTGGCATATACCTGCTTGAAGTCTATATCGTATTTCAGGTCGCCTTCGTCCAGGTCTTCGAGGCTGGGGAGGTTGTTGTAGAGGCCCGGTTTCTTAAGACTGCCACCTATAAAGAACATACTGCCGGCGGTGCCATGGTCGGTGCCGTTGCTGGCATTCTGGGCTACCCGCCTGCCAAATTCGGAGAAGGTCATTATGAGTACATCTTCAAAACGGTTGTTTTGCTTCAAGTCGGCTATAAGAGCAGTAAGGGCTTCATCAATGTTTTCGAAAAGTTTATCCTGCCGGTTCTTCTGGTCCACATGGGTATCAAAGCTGCCATGAGATACATAATAAACCTGAGTTTCGGTATTGGAAATTATGAGCGAACCGATGGTTTTCATGCGCTTGCCAATGGGGGTGGTGGGGTAGGATTGGGAAGTATTGTAGATTTTACTTTGGTCAAAAATATAGTCGGCGGCGGAGGTGGTTTCGCGCAGGGTTTTGTATAGGTAGCCTGCCAACCGGGTTTCGTGCTCATCGTTGTGGCTGGCTATTTTCTTGAAATAGCTGTTGGCCGCAGCATTATGAAACTGGTTGATATCCCTTACAGCTATAGCGCTCTTTTCCTCACCCTTCAGTGCAAGGCTCAAAGAGTCATCTACTTCTATGGCCAGTGAGTTGTGCCCGTTTGAGCCATCCGGTGCATTATCGAGGTATCGGCCTATCCAGCCACTGGTTACAACATCTCTGGCGGTGCTGCCCGACTGCCAGATATCCATACTGCGGAAGTGCGATCTGTTGGGCTGCGGATAACCCACAGCATTGATGATGGCCACTTTACCATCATCGTATAGTTGTTTGATGCCTTTCAGTTTCGGGTTTAGGCCGGTATCATCGTTAAGGCTAAGCGCATCATCGCGCTTAATACCTATCTGGGGTCTGCTTTTGTAATAGATATCATTGCGTACCGGGATAATGGTATTCAAGCCATCATTGCCACCTGATAGCTGGATGACGATCAGTACTTTCTTCCTGCTGCCAGAAATAAGTGGTGGTCTGAATTCAAACCCTTTCAGGAATGAAGGTATCATCAGCGATGCGCTGGCAATGGAACCTAGCTGTATGAATTTTCTCCGGGATATCATCCTATTATTTGTTTAAGATTATCAGGCTAACTGGTACTCAGGTAATTCCATCAATAGTATGGTGAGGCTCTTAATGAAAGTATCAGCATTGGTTGTATCTGCATATGAAACAACATCATTGAGTTTATCGTCGGGCAGTGTTACCGGCAATAAATAACCGGCAAGTGTTTTGGGCAATTCCAGGGTTTTATATTTTTTCCAGTTGCTCAGGTACTCATCCCAATTCACCGACACCTTACCTACTCTGAATTGTTTTTCACCAGTTTTGAATTTGTCCTTTTCTTTGCTAATTTGCATAGCCACACGCATTTCTTTATCGTTGTCTTTGGCTGCAAGGTTTAATTCTTTTGAACCAAAGAATGCCTCCGGTAATCGCATCCGGATGACCAATGATGAGCTATCAATCCAGTTTTTACCTCCCGGCCAGCCTGCCACATTGGGCGGATTGAACAAGTGCTGCCCCAGTATACGCTGCAGGTTAAGTATGGTTTTGTCTTTGTTGAATTGCATGGGCAAAAGACGCTGATAACCAACCAATAATTCGATGGGTGATTTTATCTTAGCGCCAACAGTTTTTACGCTGTAAAACCAATCCGAAGTGAATATATTGCGGAGCAAATTGCCAATATCGTAATTGCTTTTGTAGAAATGCTTTGCCAGTTCATTGACATGCTTTTCATTGACCTGCTCATCGCTTACAAAGAATCGATATAGTTTCTGAGTGATGAAAACGGAGGTCTGTTTTTGTTCGAGAAGAATGTTCAGGATATCATCACCATTAAAATTGCCTGTCATACCCAGGAATTTTTTTTCACCATCGTCATGCTGTTTCGCCTTAAAAATAAACTCACCTTCATCGGTAAAATTCCAGCCGGTAAATGCCCTTGCAGCTTCCTTTATATCGTCCTCGGTATAATGGCCGCGGCCAAGCGTAAAGAGTTCCATAACCTCGCGTGCAAAGTTTTCGTTGGGGTGTTGTTTGCGGTTTTGGCGGTTATTCAGGTATTGCAGCATGGCCGGGCTTTTGGAAACATCACGCAGCATATCACCAAAATTGCCCAGGGCATTCTTGCGAAAAATATGTAGCAGCTTCTGGTCATAATATGGATTATCTATGTGGGTAGCAAAGTGCCCATGCCAGAACAAAGCTGTCTTCTCCAGCAACGGATAATAACTACTTACCATAGCCATCTCCCACAGCGTATTCAGGTCATTGGTTATCTCCCTGAATTCTTTCTTTTTGGCTTTTCGCACCGAATCATCGGCAATTTCCTTCATGGCCCTTGGCGAATGGTCGGCCCATTCCTGATCAGTAACCATTTCAAGTGGCCCCGGTAAAGATTTTGGGTAAAGCTTTTCTACTGCCTGTTCAATGGGCATCGGATTTTGATAATCTTCCAATGAGATACCAAATCCGGCCCTAGCATAGAGCAGTTTATTTTTTTGTTGCAGATCCATGAAAGTAAGTTACTGGGGTTTGACTTTATATCTAATCGCTGGTTTAAATATCTAAAGGTTCAAGCGATTTCTTAACATTTAAAATATATGAGAATTTTAAATAACCCTATCTGAAATTTAAACCATAAAATACAACAACGCCACTGCCGCCACTGTCATTAATACAAAAGTAGCAACCCCCAATATGTTGGCACGGGTGTTATTTATATGCTCTCCCATAATTTGTTTGTTATTGCAAATATGCATAATCATAGCTATCAGCACTGGAGCAGTAAGGCCATAAAGAATTGCGGAATAGAGTAACGCCTTTATTGGGCTAATACCCAGATAATTCATAGATAGACCTGCAATCAGCGATATCCCTATGATGATATAAAACCATTTTGCGTCATGGAACTTTTTATCTAGCCCCATTTTCAGATTGAATGTTTCGGAAAAAATGTAGGAAAGGGCGCCACTTAACACTGGGATGGCGAGTAACCCTGTGCCAATAACGCCAAATGCAAATAAGTAATAAGCCATATCTCCAGCCAGTGGCCGCAATGCCTGCGCCGCCTGCTCTACGGTATCAATTTTATGAACACCTGAAGTTGCCAGCACAGCCCCGGTGGTCAAAATGATAAAAAACATGACGACATTGGAGAATAACATGCCAATGTTTACATCCATCCGCATAGCCCTGTACATACGATGGCCGGCAACGAATATTTTAGTTTGTTTCTTTTGTTTTTCGTTCATTTCCTCTACCTCCATCGATGTCTGCCAGAAAAATAGATAGGGTGAAATCGTAGTACCCAGAATGCCTACCAGTATGCCCAGATATTCCTTATTGAATTGAATATGAGGGATAAAGGTGGCAATGAACACCGCTTGCCAGTCTGTTTTGGTAAAAAAAGGTACCAGCAGATAAACCAGCAAGGTCATAGCCAGGTATTTCAATACAGCTGCAATTTTATGATAGGAGAAAAACACAATGAAAATCAGCAGAAGTACTGTAAAACTAACAGAGAAGAAAGCGGCATCTATCCCCGGAACAATCAGGTTTGCAACCGCGCCCATGCCTGCTATATCTGCTCCAATATTCATTACAATAGCCGGTGCACTGAACAGCAGCATGACATATAAAACCCACCTGGGATAATGCTGTTTCAAAACACTGGTAAGACCTTGACCGGTAGCCAGACCTATGCGGGCACACATTTCCTGTATCGCTGCCATTAAAGGGAAAGTAACCCAGGCAGTCCATAATGTAGATAAGCCATATTGAGCCCCTGCCTGCGAATAGGTGGCAATACCCGAGGGGTCGTCATCGCTGGCGCCGGTTATAAGACCCGGTCCCAGCATCTTTACTATTTTCCTGAAACTGATTTTTTCTTCTGATCGCTTCAGCATGAAATAAAGTTAGGTGGTATTACACCACTGGATATGATAAATATCAGCCGGAAGAAATTTTTAATCAATATCTATAGTAGAAGGTCAGTCGAAATATTTATTGTTATCTAACATTCGATAATCTTTTTACAAAATTCAATGGTAGATTTGCCCCTTATTTTCTGTAATATTCCGTCAATTGAGTTTAATTACGCGTTTCTTTCTCAGCCTGGGAATATTCATGTTATTCTTTTATGCAGGAGTAGCCCAGCAGGCGACTCCTGCTGGTACTTTTAAGATCAAAGGAAGGATTGTTGACACCCTCACAAAACAACCCATAGGTTATGCTGCCGTAACAGTTTTTCTCAATGGCAGCAGTGCTGTTGCCGGTGGTATGATAACTGACGATAACGGCAATTTTACAATTGACAACCTTTCTGCCGGCGACTATACAGTTAAGGTTGATTACATTGGTTACAATATTAAAACTACACCTGGAATAACCCTGAATGACAAACATCTGGTAAACAATATCGGGAATTTGCCCATTTCAAGCAGCGCCAAAGCGCTAAAAGATGTAACGATAACCGGCACCCGAAACTATATGGAAAACCACCTGGATAAGCTGGTTTATAATGTGGAGAAGGATGTTACTAGCCAGGGCGGTATAGCTACCGATGTGCTTAAAAAACTGCCCATGGTGAATGTTGATATTGACGGCAATGTGGATCTGTTGGGCGATAGGAATGTACGGGTTTTCATCAATGGCAAACCTTCAGCTATGTTTGACAATAACCTGGCCGAAGCGCTCAAAATGATACCTGCGAACCAGATAAAAAGCATTGAGGTGATTACCAGTCCGGGGTCGCAATATGATGCGCAGGGTACTGGGGGGATTATAAATATCATACTTAAAGACAATAAGGCAAAAGGCATGAACGGCAATGTGTCTGTATCAGGAGGAACAAGATATCAGAATGGCAATACCAGCCTGCATGTTAAAAATGGAGATCTGGATGTCAGCGCATCGCTTAGCGGAAATATGCAGCTGAACACCAGAACCTTGACAAATTTCAACCGCAATGCCGATTCGCTTTCTCTGATTCAGGATGGTTATAGCCAGGTGCAGCGAAACGGCTACCGGGCCCAAACTGGCTTCGACTGGGCTATAACGAAGACTGATGATATCAATGGCTCATTTGCCTATAACAACTTTGGCAATACCAATCAGGGCTTTGTGAACCAGGATCAGCGGACCAATTTGATTGATACATACTCCACTACCAATACCAACAACTATTTCAGGTACAGAGGCGAAGACTGGAACCTGAATTATAAAAAGAAATTCAGCCGCGATGGTCAGGAGCTTAACCTTTCTTACCAGGGCAGCCTTGGGGGCAGTGATTTCTGGTACAGGCAGCATCAGACATATACCCGTAATGATTCGGTATTTATTGGAGCAAGAGGCAACAACGGCTTTCATGACCTGGAGAATAATGTTTCAGCAGATTATGCACACCCTTTCTCGAAGGATGTGCAATTGAATACTGGCTTAAGAGCTGCTTTCAGCCGGATAAATAGTGCGTCCGATCATTATGCATTACTGACTTATCCCGATATTTATTCAACTGACCCTTTTCAAACTAACAACTTCAATTTTAACCGTGATATTTATGCCGCATATGCTACTATCACTTTTCCACTGCCCGACAGTTTCAGAATGAAAATCGGTGTGCGCGATGAATACACAATCAACAGTGTGCCCAATGATACTTTTACTATCCCTTCTGACAATTTTATAACCCCATCAGGCATAATCTCGCGCAGCCTGAGGCATAATCAGACCATAAAACTCAGTTATGCACGGCGCATTCAGCGGCCCGGCTATGGCCAGTACAACCCATTTATAAATGCTACCGACCCAACAAGCTTCTCAACCGGAAACCCTAAAATACAATCACAGAAAATGCATACTGCCGAACTATCGTGGTATAAATTTTTTGACAAGGGCAGCAATATATTGGTTACTTTTTTCTACCGCTATTCCGAGTTCGACTGGCAAGGCTTCAGCACCTATTACGATACCTTCAGGGTAGGGGATTCACTTTATAAAAACGTAACTGTAAGCAAAACGGTCAATGCCGGCAGTCAGCAGAATGGAGGGCTCAACCTATCTGGGGCTTGGATTGTGAATGAAAAACTCCAGATCAGACCGAGTGCTTCCTTTTTCCGGAAGGCAATTCAAAGCAACTTAATAACCAATGGGACCAACAGCAGTTTCAACTACAGGGTGAATATCAACATCAATTACCAGTTTAATAAGAACCTGATCGCAGAATTTTATGGCGGATATTATTCCGTAAGACAGGAGTTGCAAAGCAGGTTTCCGGGATATGTAAGTTATAGTTGTGGTGTAAAGCAACAATTCTGGAATAAAAAAGGTACTTTATCTTTTGCTGCTCTGGAACCATTTAATACCTTCACTAAACAGATAAGCTACACCAACGCAAGTAATTATAATTCATTTAGTAAGCGTCAATATCCCTTGCAGTATTTTTCTCTCAGTTTCTCCTATAAATTCGGTAAGATAGAGTACACCGAAAAGAAGCCGGAAGCAGAAGAGGGTGGGGAGCATCAGCAAAGCAATCCGGCTACGGGGCAGTAAAAGACACCAAATTCAGTTTTCTTAGTAGGGCTATTTCTTCTTGACTATGAGATTAATTATCAATATGATTATTGCCACCGCTTCTATAAACATTCCACCCAACAATGTCTGACTACCACCAGGCCAGTGTTGCACTTTAAGAGTAGCTCCGGCAATTAAAAGAATAACTCCAATTACAAGAACCGAGATACCGAGATTAACACCTTTATTCGAACTTTTATTGATTGAGTTTGCATCCATTTTATTTAATGTTTTTTTGTTTGAAAATGTTATTTGAATTACTGTTACTAACCGCATTACTCCACAATCAATTCATCGGCAAACAACCATGCAGGCTGGCCCGCGCCGGGATGTCCAATTGGGCAACTGTCCTGTACTGTGGCTGTTACCCGCACATATCTGATCTTCCTCTTTTCAAATTTCACCTCAAAGTCCCTGATCAGTTTTGCAGACTCTGTAATAGGTATTGAATTCTCAACCATTCCTGCATCTCTGAAATTTACTCCATCAGCCGAAACTTCAAACCGCACTCTTTTAGGAAAGAAAATCCAGTCTTTATAAGCCTGTAGGCAACCAAGCGACAGTTTATGAACTGTTTTCATACTGCCAAGGTCTAGCGTGGCAATAAGGTCTTTTCCGCAGAAACCATGCCAGTATTTATGGTGATCCGAAGTACCTCTTACGCCATCAATAAGTGAGTTATTGCCATCTGCCATATAGTATTTGCTCACCGCATTGGTATACACCACATCGTGACCAACTGCTTTGTGCAGCACAAACTTCTGAACTGCAGGCTTAAAACTCATCACTTTGCCCTGTATCACGGTAATGGCTTTAATGGTCATTGAAGAATCTATGGAGAGGGCAGATTCATATTTTTTGCTTCCTGCATCTGGTTCAGAGCCATCTGTAGTATAGCGGATAGTTGCGTCCGGTTGCTCAGTAGCTATTTCGGCAGTGAGCTTGCCGTTTTTTGCAACAGGAATAATCTGCGCTTTGAAATCGCCTTTACAATAATGATACCCTTTCTGGTCAAAATATCGGTATGATGGCTTCAGCCGCTCATTAAAACCCAGCCAGTCCTTTCCATCCTTTTTACTCCACAATACTTCACTTAATGCCAGCATCCGGGGCAGCACCATATATTCAACCTGCTCATTGGCAGAAATATACTCTGTCCATAAATTAGCCTGAGCACCCATAATATAGGTTGCCTGTTGCTCATTGAGTTCTTTGGGCAGTGGGTCATAATCATACACCTGTTTCAGCGTATTCATTCCGCCTATAGCCAGCGGCTCGCCTTCGGGCCCTGCCTGGTAATGATCGAAATAACAGGGAGATCCCGGAGTCATCACCACATCGTGCTGCATCTTGGCAGCCTCTATGCCTCCCTGCTCACCCCTCCAGCTCATCACAGCCGCGCCGGGAGCAAGACCTCCTTCCAGTATCTCATCCCAGCCAATCATTTTACGCTTCTTGCCAGCCAGGAATTTCTCAATGCGTTTCATAAAATAACTCTGCAATTCGGCCTCATCTTTAAGCCCCTCCTTTTTCATTCTGGCCTGGCAGCGAGTACATTTTTTCCAAGGGTCTTTTTCTACTTCATCACCGCCTACATGAATATAGGTGGATGGAAATAACTGTATTACTTCACAAAGCACATCCTGCAAAAAAGCAAACACTGAGTCATTACCAGCGCAATAGTTGGATGTGATATCCTTATAATCAACCCCTGTCAGTGGCTGTTGCGGCCGCCTGTTGCAGCTCAGCCAGGGATAGGATGCAATGGCTGAGGCTACATGCCCCGGCATCTCTATTTCTGGCACAATGGTTATGTTGCGCTCTGCTGCATAAGCCACAATTTCCTTTACCTGGGCCTGGGTATAATAGCCGCCATAGGTTGCGGGTTCGCCTTCCATCGCTTGCGGCCGTTCGCCCCAAACCCTGTCCAGCCTGTCCACGCGCCAGCTGCCGGTGTTGTTCAGTTCGGGGTACTTCTTAATCTCTATTCGCCACCCCTGATCATCAACCAGGTGCCAATGAAATACATTCATTTTATACCTCGCCATCAGGTCTATATATTCCTTTATCAGTTCAGGAGAGAAGAAATGGCGGCTCACATCCAGGTGCATTCCCCTCCATTTAAAGCGCGGATAATCTTTAACTTCCATACAAGGTACGGCCAGTGCGGCATTGGTTCTTATGCCAGGCAATTGCTGCAGCAATGTTTGAATACCATTCATCAACCCTGCCTTATCATTTGCTGTTATGGTAATTTTTTCAGGACTTACTTTCAACAAATAGCCTTCCTTACCTATATCTGATGTGGGGGCGATGGAGAACTGAATCACCTTTTGGGAATGCACATTTTCGCGCAGCCGGCTCCCGGAAATATCATTTAAATACCGGTTCAGAAAAGCGCCTGCCTCACTTGCTGCTTTGTTCAGTCTGTTGTATTGAATGCATGTATTCTTGTCAATAATAAATGTGCCTTTTTGTTGAACAAGGCTTACCGGCTGAGGAATAATGCTGATGGTTTGTGCCAGCGAAGCCATTCCAAACAACATAAGGACTGAAAAGATGATAATTCTCACTGGATTGATATTTGATGCTGTTATCAAAAATAATTGAAATAGCCAGGATTTCTTATCAAATTATACTCTAAATCAAGCTACATCTATTTTATCTTTACCAAAACCAATAAGATACATGAGGCGGTTGTTGTTTTTAATTCTCGTTTTGTTTGTTTTTGGCTCATGTACCAGCCCCAAAAAATTTGCCCGTAAAGTTGGTCAGGAATTACATCGGGAAAATAGTATAATGCCTTCGGGCTCTTCCGTTAAAGTCCTGTCTGATAAGCATAGTAGTTTTGATAGCACAGCCTATTAAACAAAAGGAAAGGGCAGTTTTATACCTGCTATATTTTATTGGGGAATTAAACAACAATTGAACTGTGAACTTAACACAAAAGTGCCGGAAGAATTATTAAGCAATTACTACAACCAATATGCAGAAAAGCATCACCTGGAAAGCAAACTGAATGGAAGGCACCTGGAGTTGAATATCAGTAATGCACCGGTGGAGTTTGTTTATACAGAAAAAGAAGACATAATTTTCCTAATATTTTATGCAGTCACAATTTACCACCAGTCAATTAATGCCGATGGGACTCTGTTGGCTATAAACTATAAGCTGGTGAAAGATTCAACAGTAATTAAGCAAAGAAATATCAATTTAAATATCGCAGAAGCGCCATACTATAATAATACATCATCGGTAAGAAAAATTACCAGGAAATACCTGGAGCGATACAAATTCAATCTCAAATCGCTGGCAGATCAATGCATGGATAAAATAATGCTGGATATTGAGTAAATGAGAATTTCTATATTACTTCCACAATTAGCATTCAACATCATTTGGCCTTTTATTTTGTACTTAGTCGCCTTTTTAGTTATGTATGCTTGATTTTAATCAGTCGTTAAATAATAAAGCTTATATCAGTTTTATATAGACTACCTTTGTTATAGCAAAGCCAAAGGAAGCTATTTAACAGATAAAAATCGAGGTTCTTTTCTGCTAGTTATGGTTTAATGTATTGTTATTCAATTATTTATTTATAATCACCCTTTTGCTTAAATTATCTCCTGATTTCAATTTAAGGTTGCTTTTGTTTTGTAGATGTAATGAGCTGTTAAAAATATTATATGAAATCAGTTGCGGGTCTGGAAAGTAGCGAATTACCATTAATTAAATCAGATAACCTTTTCCCGGTAGTGGGTATTGGGGCATCAGCCGGTGGGCTTGATGCATTTAAAAAACTGCTGAAATCCATACCCGTGAATTCCGGTATGGCTTATGTTTTGGTTCAGCATCTCGATCCAAGCCATGAAAGCCTTCTTCCCGAAATTCTTCAAAAAATCACCAGTATACTGGTTTACGAGATTTCGGATGATATAAAAGTAAAGCCCAATTGCATCTATGTTATACCGAGCAACAAGATAATGTTGGCTACCGATGGCGTTTTGCAATTAGCCCCAAGACCAGCTAAAAGCAAAGCAGAACGCACGCTTCCCATCGATCTGTTTTTTACGTCATTAGCCGAGGTTCATCAGACCCATGCTATAGGAGTGGTATTATCAGGCACCGCATCTGATGGCACTCTAGGATTAAAAGCAATAAAAGATCATGGTGGTATCACTTTTGCCCAGAACGAGGCATCGGCAGCATATGAGGGTATGCCAAACAGTGCAATACAGGCTGGCGTGGTCGACTTTATTCTTCCACCTGAAGAAATTCCTACAAAAATTCTGGAGATAACCAAAACCATGTTGGTGCATGGTGAGGAACCTAATATTCTCCATAAAGATGATGATGTATTCAGGCAGATTCTTGCTTTACTCCGCATTCGCAAAGGCAACGATTTTACCTATTACAAGCAGACTACAATAAGAAGAAGAATACTTCGCAGGATGGCGCTTAATAAAAACGGAAAACCAGCAGATTACCTGCAGTTTTTAAGGGGAAATACAGCCGAACAGGATGCATTATATCAGGACATGCTGATTCCGGTTACTGAATTTTTCAGGGATACCAAACCTTTTGAGCACCTTAGTGAAACAGTATTTCCACAGATAATTAAGAATAAAACACCCGACCAGACCATTCGTGTCTGGGTGGCAGGTTGCAGTACCGGTGAAGAGGTATATTCTATTGCAATTTGTTTAAAAGAACTGCTCGGCCCCAGCCACCAGAGGGTACAGATTTTTGCTACAGATATAAGTGAGCCGGCAATTGCTAAAGCGAGGCTGGGTATTTATAAAAAAAGTGAAACCAGTATTGTATCCCCACAGCGGCTCAATGATTTCTTTACAAAAACCAACGGTAGTTACCAGATCATAAAACAATTGAGGGAAATGTGCGTTTTTGCATTACATAACTTCCTTAAAGACCCGCCATTTGGCAAGATGGATTTTATTTCATGCCGCAATGTGTTGATTTATATGGAGCCCTACCTGCAGAAAAAGGCACTTACTACCTTTCATTATTCTCTGAACCCCAATGGTTTTTTATTACTTGGCAAATCCGAAACCACAAGTTGCGTTCCGGAGTTCTTTACACCTGCTGGTAAAAACGATAAATTATTCAACCGGAAAGATGTTCCGGGAAAATTTATGCATGTTGCCAGCGCACGCAGTGAGCAATATTTTGGATTTACAGATTCGGGCGCAAAACCGGATGTTGTAAGAACAGATTTTCAGAAAACTGCCGATGATATTCTGCTTAGTAAATATACACCTGCTGGAGTTGTGGTTAACGAAGAGCTGGATATTGTATACTTCAGGGGAGCAACGGGCAATTACCTGGAGCAGTCGGCCGGCAAGCCAAGTCACAATCTGCTGAAAATGGCAAGGCAAGGGCTGGCTTTCGAACTCCGTAACATTTTGCATAAAGCAAAAAAAGAAAAGGCCCCGGTTATAAAAGAGAATATACCATTGCAGATAAATGGAAGTTTGCACCAGATATCCATCGAAACCATACCGCTTGCCAATACCATTGAGCCACATTATTTAATTCTGTTTCACGATCATAACCAGTCCACCATTGCTTTGACTGCAGAAACAGGTTCAAAACATTCACTTAAAACAAAAAAGGACGAAAAAGACCTGCGTATCAAACAGCTTGAATTGGAGCTGGAACAGATACGAGATGATATGCGCAGCATTACTGAAGATCAGGAAGCTGCCAACGAAGAACTGCAGAGCGCCAATGAGGAATTGCTGAGCGGTAGTGAAGAGTTGCAAAGCCTCAACGAAGAGCTGGAAACCAATAAAGAAGAATTGCAAAGCACCATTGAGGAACTGACCATTGTAAACCATGAAATTATCAGTCTGAATGAAATACTGACCGATGCCCGCGATTATGCCGAGGCTATCAGAGATACTGTGCATGAGCCGATGCTCATACTGGATAAAAATTTCAGGATTACTTCTGCCAACAATTCATTCTTTAAATACTTTGGTGTAAAAGAGGAAGAAACAGAAGGAAAGTTGCTTTATGAGCTGGGAAATGGTCAGTGGGACATACCTGCATTGCACGAATTACTCGACCATATTATACCTATGCATACCGACTTCAAGGAATTTGAAATATCACATAATTTCCCCGTTATCGGGGAAAAAATGTTACTGCTCAATGCAAACCGGATTGTTCAGAAATCAGGACAGGAAGAGCGCATACTCCTTGCAATAGAAGATATCACGAGCCAAAAGATGTCTGAAAAAGAGTTGACCGAAGCTAAAGTATTTGCCGAAATGTCGGCTATGCTTGCGGATGAGGCCAAAATTAAAGCCGAAATCTCGGCGCAGATAGCTAAAGATGCGGTTGTTGCCAAGCAACAGTTTTTATCCAATATGAGCCATGAGATCCGCACCCCAATGAATGCCATTATTGGATTTACAAAAGCCATGATGAAAACAGAGATATCATCAAAGCAAAAGGAATTTCTTACAGCCATAAAAGTCAGCGGAGATACGCTGATTGTGCTGATTAACGATATTCTCGACCTGGCAAAAGTGGATGCAGGTAAAATGAAATTTGAGCAGTTACCGTTTAATCTGTTGCAATCTCAGTCTGCCATCATCCGTTTATTTGAAAACAAAACCGGGGACAAAAAACTGGAACTGGTGAATGAATACGACTCTGAAATACCCGAAATATTGGTTGGCGATGAGGTCAGGCTGAACCAGATCCTGATGAACCTCATCAGTAATGCAGTAAAGTTTACTGACAAAGGAAAAATCACTGTAAGTGTCCGTAAATTAAAAGAAGAACAAAACCAGGTAAGTATTGAGTTTGCAGTAAAAGATACAGGAATTGGTATACCACAGGAAGACCTTGGGAAAATATTTGAAAATTTTCAGCAGGCCTCAAGCGATACTTCAAGATTGTATGGCGGAACAGGATTGGGTCTGGCTATAGTGAAGCAATTGGTAGAACAGCAGGGTGGTAGTGTGAATGTGCAAAGCCAGGTAAATGACGGCTCTGTTTTCAGCTTTATACTCACCTTTGGAAAATCTGTTACCTCCGTCGTGCCTGATCCGAAAGTATCTGAGGAAAGGCTGATTAATCCCGTACTCAAAATTCTTGTGGTAGAGGATATGGCCCTGAACCGATTGCTCATGAAAACAATTCTGGACGATTTTGGCTTTGAAAATGATATGGCTGAAAACGGCAAGATAGCGCTGGATCTTATGAAGACCAATAATTATGACCTGATCCTTATGGATCTGCAGATGCCCGAAATGAATGGTTTTGAGACAACCGAATACATCCGAAAAACATTAAAATCGCAAGTGCCTATCATAGCTTTAACTGCCGATGTAACTACTGTTGACCTTGCAAAATGTAAAGTGGCAGGCATGAATGACTATATTTCGAAACCAATAGATGAAGATCTGCTCTATAATAAGATTTCGGGATTGCATTTGATTACTTTGACAAAAGATAAAGTTGCAGCAGTAAGTGGTGCAAACCCAAAAGACTCAGTAATTGACCTGCAATATCTCCTTCGCCGTTCAAAATCAGATTCGGAAAAGATGATAGAACTGCTAACAATATACATTGAGCAGACCCCCTCTATAACTAAAGCTATGATGCAGAGCCTGAAAGACAAAGACTGGGAAGCACTCGCAGCAGCTGTGCATAAATTAATTCCATCGATACCAATAATAGGCATAGGTGATACTTATGTTGCAATTGCAAAAACAGTACAGGAATATGCCAGCACAAAGCAAAAACTGAATGAAATACCCGGATTAGTTTTGCAATTGGAACAGGTGTTTGCCAGGGCAGGGAAAGAACTGGAAGAAGAATTGAGGAAATTGAAAAAAGGGGTATAGATATACTTTAAAATAAGATGGTGTGCAAATCCTTTTCATAGTGAGACTATTTCCAGAATTCCCACCAGTTTTTTGCAGGTTCCGCTTTGCTTTCCGTTATCGGTTTTGAAATTTCTACAGGTACTGATTTAAGTTCTTTAGTCCACAATCTATACACTGGTCCAGCAGCATTGCCGGCATCGTCTATTGGATATGGTAAACCTATCTTGTTCATGAAATCAATAAATTGCCAATCTTCATTTGTAAACTGATCATTATCGTATGCTTTTTCCCCTTCATTATTTAAGTCCCATCGCACTAAATATTTTCTTATAGATTCTGCATCAACTTTTGGAATATACTTTTTAATTATCTCCGCACTTCCTTTCCAACTTTCAATTTCTTTATCACTGATTTCGTCATCCCAATAATCGGGGATTGGATTAAACTGATCAACAATTTCACCATTAAAATATAAAACATACATCCATAAATCTCCATCATGTATATGGAAAGAAAAAACGGGTGCATTTAATTCTTTAGAAATAAATGCAGAAGATTTGTCCCATTCCAGATAACCCGAAGGATAAAAGACTGTAGTATTAGCATTTGCTTCCTTGATAACACAAAAATTGGTATGTTCATTTTTGAGGTTTTCTTTTTGAAAACCACCTCCAGCTGATAGTGAATAATTGTTTAAACTTTTTTCTACTTCAGTTTGTGTTTTTCCGATTACTCCGGAAAGTGAGAGAAACATTCCCATTTTGAATCGTTTAAATGAATTTAGTATAAAAGAAACTAAATATACTAAAAGTTAAAACGAAAATGCAAGCATGCAATAAATATATTTTGTTCTTTATTTTTTTAAATACTCAAATATAATAGGCGGTATTATCGATATTATAGAATAGTTGAACTAAATTTCACCCACATTTAGCATTCCGCTTTTGCCTTTTGCCTTACCTTTGCGCACTTATGTTAATCTCATTACAAAATATTACATTTTCATTCGGTGCCAGGGCTATCCTGGAAGATGCAAGCTGGCAGATAGGAACAGGTGAACGCATTGGCCTGGTAGGCAGTAATGGTACCGGAAAATCTACCTTATTGAGGCTCATGACTGGCTTTTACCGGCCCGAGAGCGGTGTGATCAATAAACCCAAAGATGTGAGCCTGGGGTTCTTTAACCAGGACCTGCTGAGTTTTATTACAAAGGAATCTATACTTAAGGTAGGGATGCAGGCTTTCGAAAAAGCCCATGAGGTGGAAAGGAAAATGGAGCAGATCATCAAAGAACTGGAAACGGCGCCCGATGATGAAGACCTGCTTGACGATTACAGCCATGCGCTGCATGATTTTGAACTGGCCGGTGGTTATGAAATGGAGCATAAGACTGCTGCAGTTCTGGAAGGCCTTGGCTTCTCAACAGCAGACCTGCAACGCCCTTACGATCAGTTCAGCGGGGGATGGCGTATGAGGGTATTGCTGGCAAAAATGATGTTGCAGCAACCTGAATTGCTGCTGCTCGATGAACCTACCAACCACCTTGACCTTCCGTCTATTGAGTGGCTGGAGCGCTATCTGATTGGGTATCCCGGCAGTGTGGTTATTGTGTCGCACGACCGGTATTTCCTCGACAGGATGGTGACCAAAATTGTAGAAGTTTGGCAGCGCGATCTGCATCAGTATAGCGGCAATTACACCTTCTTCCAGAAAGAAAAGGAAGAACGTATGGTATTACAGCAAAGGGCTTTTGAAAACCAGCAGGATTATATCAGTCAGCAGGAGCGGTTTATTGAGCGGTTCCGTGCCAAGGCCACTAAGGCTGCGGCTGCACAGAGCGCTATAAAGCGTCTGGATAAGCTGGAAGTTATTGAGGCGCCAGATAGCAGTATGCCAACCATGAATATCAATTTCGATGTTGGTATTCAGCCAGGTAAGATCATATGCGAACTGAATGGGGTAAGCAAAAGTTATGGTCCGCTGACAATATTGGACAATGCCAAAGCTGAAATAATAAGAGGTGATAAAATTGCCTTGATCGGAGCTAATGGTAAGGGTAAATCAACATTATTGAGAATTATCACCGGGCAGGAACCTTATGAAGGCGACCGTAAATGGGGGCATAATGTAGAAGAAAGCTTTTATGCACAGCACCAGCTCGAAGCGCTGACCGTGGAGCATGAGGTATTGGAAGAAATGAAATTGTGCGGCAGTGGCAAAAACGAGCTGGAGCTCCGTCAGTTGCTCGGTTGCTTCCTCTTCAGCGGCGATGATGTATTTAAGAAAATCAAAGTACTGTCTGGAGGCGAAAAGGCTAGGGTAGCGCTGGCGAAGGTAATTGCTGCAAAGGGTAACTTCCTGCTGCTCGATGAACCTACCAACCACCTGGATATGCAATCTGTTGAGATGCTGATTGAGGCGCTTACTAAGTATAAAGGAACACTCATAATCGTAAGTCACGATCGTTATTTCATAAGCCGCACTGCCAATAAGATTTGGAATATTGAAGACGGTAAAATCAATGAATTCAACGGCCCATACGATGAGTGGGCACAGTGGCATAGCGACAAACTGAAGCGCGAACAGGCCGCGGCTGCCGGAAAACCAGTACAGGCGCCAGCTAAAAAGGAAGAAAAACCAGCGCCTAAACCACAGGTAAATAATGATCAGCTCAACGCCCTGAAAAAAGAGCTGCAGAAACAGCAGAAAATAGTGCAGAAATTGGAGGAGGATATAAATAAGCTGAAACTGGAAATTACTAACCTGGAAACAAAACTGGCTGACCCCGATTTTTATAAAAACCAGCAGGAGTTTCTTAAAGTAGATGAACAATACCGTTTAGCCAGTGCCAAAATGATGAATCTGAATAAGGATTACGATAAATCCTTTGAGCTGGTTATGGAGTTGGAAGAGAAATTGGGTTAAATATTTTTGGATTTTATTGGGTATAAAAGATTTATTGTATTAATTTTGTAGTATTAATTTCTTTAATAGGTATAGGCGTTTAGATCGCAATAATGTAGCTTTGCCTTATGGAGAGGCGAATTACCTTTGCAGGTGTGAATTCAATTATGTTCCACCAACGGTTTAAAACAGACGACGACTGCC
>CAIVEH010000179.1 GCA_903904855.1 uncultured Bacteroidota bacterium
AGACAAAAAATGGGAGTAATCTTTGATACCCTTATAAAAAGAATGGTCAAAAATGATCCAATACGCTTGTTATCAAAGGATTGATATTGCGACCTAAGTGCCTATACCTATAGTTTTATATTCAAAGTCAGCCATATCTATGATACCAGGATCATTTATCATTACTTTTTTTATAAAATAGTAATGATGCCTGTCTGTACCTTTCATATAAAACCTAACTCTACTTAAAATATAATCAAGGTTTGGATCAGTAAAACTAAAGCCTATAAATACGAATAATTTGGAAACTAGATCACCACTTAATGCAGTAATGATTGGAGCTTTATCATTGAAATATCTTTCATAATCATCTCTTGTTAAAACAGCATCATTAGGCATGGTTGCATCTCCATGCATTTTATATACAATAGCATCACGCCTTGGTTTCGATAAACTTAATTGTCCTATACTATGTTTAATATCAGCAATTCTTTTTGCGTTTTGAAGACTTTTTTCAATTAAATCATCATAATTAGTTGTCCAATAGGTCTGAATTGGTAACCTAGCAAGGATTTTATGATTATCAGTCAAATCAACATCCTGATTAAATTCAGCTATAATTTTCTGATTTAACATACTCCTACCACCAATCTTATTGACATTGTACTGTGCAATAGAAATTAAGTCTGATTCCTTTTCTATTTCCAATCCCAGATCCTCAGCGATGTCTTTTAATAAGCCTTTCCAATCAACATAACCTGCGCTTTTTGACATACCAGCTCCTGCAAAAATTGCTAGAGAGTTACCATGTAAACCTTCTATAAAATCTTTGTAAAACTGTTTATGTTCAGGTTTCATTTTTTTTTTTTTTTTTTGAGAAATTTTTTAATTCAATACTGTATAAACTACTTACACAAAATTAATTAAACATTTTAATCCCCGCAACGGGAGTTTCTGCAAAACAGAGGGGGTATTTTCCCCGGTGGTAAAGAGGGTATTTTCCCCGTATTACCACCTCCCCCTGCGGGTACTCCTCCTTGAAGAAAGGAGGGGAGTGGGGGGGGGCGTATTGGGGTTTACTGACATACGCGAATTGGGTAGCTCCTAAGGAGCAAGTGCGAATTATTTTATAGATTTCTACAAAGCTTTAGCCCACTAACGGGGCATAATTGAGTTTCTGGATGGACGCGTAATTCGGCAAGCTGCCAATGATATGTCGTGTAAATGTATGATAATCAATAGTATAAAAAATCAACAATAATGGCTTTGGTGCTATTCCCAGCATAACGCGGTCTGACCGCAGAATAGCGGTACTGACCGCGATGAGTGCATTTTTTCAGCCTTGTCATTTTCAAAGAGCTTGTGTGCAGCAAATTGTTTACTGCCAATGACATTTCGTGTAAATGTATGATAATCAATAGTATAAAAAATCAACAATAATGGCTTTGGTGCTATTCCAAGCATAACGCGGTCTGACCGCAGAAAAGCGGTACTGACCGCGTTGAGTGCATTTTTTCAGCCTTGTCATTTTCAAAAAGTTTGTGCGCAGCAAATTGTTTACTCATTATGACAATCATTTCCTGAGGTTGCTACCGCAAACGGTATCTGTGCATTGATTTGGCAGGTTGCATGGGCTCAGGAGATTCCTCCTTCGTCAGAATGACGATATCTATTGAGCAAACTCAATAGCAATCCGCACCTGAAACGTTCCCCTTCGATACCTCAGGGCAGGCTCTGCCACTGAAGCTTGATAGAGGTATTTAGCTGGTCCCAAAAAAATCAAGGGAATGACTGCGAATTATAAACCGTTGAAACGGTTATAATACAACTCTTCATTTTTTACCCACGGTTGAAACTGTGGGCTATGTTTTTTTACAACGCTTTAGGTAGAGATTGCCTTCAGCAATATAATTCCGGTACTTTTACCAAAATGAAAATTTAGTATAAGTACTAAACAAATGAATTGAAATAGCCTTAGTTTTACATCCTCCGCATTAATGAAAAACCAAACTGCCCGGCAAGTCATTATTCAACAATTTAAACCACAAAAATGAAAAAAGTAATTCTATCAATTCTGGCTTTGCTGATCACGGTATTAAGCTATGCCATACCGCCTATCACCGGGCCTACAAGTATCTGCCTGGGTTCCTCGGTTCTGCTTTCTGATGCCGCCACTCCTGGATTCTGGGGTAGCCTGAACCCTTCGGTTGCAACCGTAGGCATGACAAGTGGCATTGTAACCGGTGTTTCTTTGGGAACTGCTACCATTACCTATACATCAGGTGGCATTTCAGCGCTTACAACTGTAACTGTTTTCCCAGTTCCGGCACCGGTTGCCGGCCCAACCTCTCTGGTTCTGGGAGGAAGCAGTATAACTTTAACGGATCCTACACCCGGTGGTAACTGGAGTTCGCCAAGTTCTCCTCTTATAGGTGGAATAGATTATTATAGCGGAGTTGTAACCCCCTCTTTCAATGAGGGAGTACTTGGCATAACTTATACACTGCCCGGAGGATGCTATGTTTATTATAGTGTTACAGTTTACAGCACCCCGATAACGGGTACCAACCATGTATGTGTGGGCTCATCTACAACTTTGTCGGGTACTACCGGCTCAGGGGGGTGGAGTGTCAGCGATCCTTCTATTGCATCAATAAGTATCACCTCGGGAGTGGTTGTTACAGGGCTGGCTGCTGGCACCTGTATTATTACCTTTGCCAACTCTGGCGCCTATGTAACCTTCCCTATGACCGTTAATCCATTGCCAGCCACAATAAGCGGCGGCACAACGGTAGTTGCCGGAAGCACCCTGCCGCTAACAGATCTATCACCCGGCGGCAGCTGGACAAGCAGTAATCCTGCCGTCGCGACAGTTGGTATTGCCTCAGGGATTGTTGCCGGGGTAGCTGGGGGGACAGCCAATATTACCTATACACTTTCTACCGGATGTTATGATGTTCATACTGTTACAGTAACAGGTATTATGGCCATTACCGGTACTTCATCGGCCTGCGCTGGCAGCTCAAGTACACTTGCCGATGCCACACCAGGTGGCACATGGAGCAGCAGCAATCCTTCTATAGCAACTGTAGTAAGTACAACAGGTGTGGTAACCGGCGTATCGGCAGGCACCTGCACTATTACCTATTCTGTTGGCACCAGTTATGTAACGCGTTCATTTACCGTAAATTCGGTGCCAGGCGCGATTTCAGGGCCTGCTACTGTGGTAGCCGGCAGCACTATTACGCTTACTGATGGCACACCTGGCGGATCGTGGATAAGTGGCAATACTTCTATTGCAACTGTATCTGCAACAGGAGTGGTAACCGGGGTTAGTGCAGGCACAGTGAGTATTTATTATTCATCTCCATTTGGTTGTGCTGTATACCGCACAGTTACTGTTACAGGGGTTACGGTTGCCGCTATTACAGGGACGTTTTCAGTATGCGCAGGCTCTGTAGTAACTTTAACTGATGCCACCACTGGTGGTACCTGGAGTAGCAGCAATACTGCCATAGCTACCGCAGGCGCATCAACGGGAGTAATTACTGGTATAGCAGCAGGCAGTTGTACTATTACATATACTGTGGGAGCCAGTTATGTTACCCATTCCTTTACTGTAAACCCGTTGCCTGCAGCAATTGCCGGACCGGCCACAGTTGCAGTAGGCAGTACCATAACACTGACGGACGCCACAACAGGCGGCACCTGGAGCAGCAGCAATACAGCAATAGCAACCGTTTCTACGACAGGCATAGTAACCGGAGTAGCTACCGGAACGGTAACCATCTACTATACTTCCGCTGCGGGCTGTGCAGTAGCTTATTCTGTAACTGTTACAGGTATTACTTCTGTTATTACCGGAACAACGCATGTATGTGTTGGTTCAACTATTACCTTATCTGACCCTGCTCCCGGCGGCACCTGGAGCAGCAGCAATACAGCTATTGCCACTGTAGGATTAACTACCGGTATCGTTACCGGAGTAGCAGCGGGCACCTGCCTGATATCTTACAATGTGGGCACCAGCCATGTATCCGTTTCTTTCACAGTTAACCCGCTTCCGGCAGCCATTGCAGGCAGCAGCACGGTTTGTACAGGGGCATCAGTTACACTGACTGATGCAGCACCAGGTGGCATATGGTCGAGCAGCAGCACAGGTATTGCTACTGTTGGTTCGGCTACAGGTGTGGTATCTGGTGTTTCGGGTGGAAGTGTAAGTATAAGTTATGTTTTAACCACAGGATGCAGTGCAACCAAAGCACTATCTGTAAATCCGGTAGCCGGTGCAATTTCGGGTGGCAGCACTGTATGTTTGGGATCAACAATTACACTTACCGATGCTGTGCCGGGAGGAACCTGGATGAGTGTTTATACTTCTTATGCTACAATAGGGTCATCGACCGGAATTGTGACCGGAGTTGCAGTGGGATCAACAACCATCATTTATACAGTAGGCGGCTGTTCGGCAACTAAAACAATAACAGTAAATGCGGCACCGGCGGCTATAGGCGGCTCAACCAGTGTATGCGCGGGATCCTCCATTGCACTAACAGATGCCACACCCGGAGGCACATGGTCGAGCGGCATAACAAGTATTGCAACCGTATCAACCACCGGTCTTGTAACCGGTGTATCAAGTGGGGTAGTAATAATAGATTATTCTGTTGGAGGCTGCTTTGTATCAAAGTCAGTTACGGTTAATCCTGTTCCTGCTGCAATTACCGGTAGCAGCACAGTGCATACCAGCGGGTCTCCGATTACGCTGACCGATGTAACAACTGGTGGCTCCTGGTTCAGTGGTAATCCGTCTTTGGCTACGGTAGGCGCACTTACCGGGGTTGTAAGTGGTGTGTCGGCAGGATCAGTAAATATTTACTACTCAAGAGGCGGATGTGCGGTTTCCAAAACAATTACTGTTATTTCACCTGCTCCTCCGGCACCTGGAAATGGCGGCAATGGTACCACTGACGTAGCGGGCAATTTTAGTCAGACGAATGGTGTCTCAGAATTTGCAGGAAATCTGAATGAAGAGACGCCTGTAAACCCAGGTAGCGCCACAGTTATTGGCCAGACGGAACATAATGGCACTATAACACTTTATCCGAATCCGACCACCGGAATAATAAATATGGAATGGGCTAACCAGGTTTCAGGTAATGCGACAATTGCCATAACAGATATTGCAGGCCATGAAGTATTTAAATCGGGTTTAACGATAAATGGCGCAACGGGAATTAGCCTGATAAATGCGAGTAATTTAAGAGACGGCTTGTATCTTATTACCATCAAGACAGAAAGTGGTTCCTTTACCAGCCGGTTAATAATTCAGCATTAGTTTTTTGTAATTTTTAAATATAAAAGACTCCTTGATATACAGGGAGTCTTTTGTATTAATAAGATGCTCTATTAAAGGGGGGTAATCTGATCAGTGGTTTCAATTAAAAATCGGAAAGACGAAGCTGCAATTCCAGTTATTCATCAAGCCTGAAATTACCCAATCACCAGGTTGCAGATACAGTTTTAATAACTCCGGTAGCAGAGGTAGTGGTATAATTAACCAGAATATTATTGGCGCTTTTATAGTATGCTACACCTGAAACTGTAACACCTTCCAATACCTGCGAAGGTATAATCAGGCTGTCGGAGCTGCTCATATAACCCGATACAGGTAATGTGAAATAATTGTCGAAATTGATGATTTTTACATCAGAATATGTCGCGCCATTACCTATGCTGATGGCAAATTGCTCTGCTGGAATTGTACCGGCGAGAGGCGTTTGCTGCCAGTTGCCAAAAAATTTCTGCCGCCAATTGGTAGCGCAGGTGGTTCCTTCAAAACCGGGCGAGCATATACAATTACCCTTATAGCAACCTCCGCCATTTTCGCAGTAGGTTGAATTGCATTTGTCTTTGCTGCAGGAAAACCAGGTGATTGCAGCAAATAACATCAGTGTCAGTACTGATGAAATAAAGACTGAATAGGAGCGAGGTGCCATAAAATACATTTATATTCAAAGATAGGATAAATACTGATGTGAGTGTTGTTTTTTTTGGAGCGTGGATTTAGGGCTGCGATATTGCATAAACATTGTCACCAATGAAGTTTTATAAGAACTGCGCAGATTGGATAACCTGATAAGTTTCATTTAAAATCTCCATAGCGAAAAAAAATAGGTAATGACATGACTAAAAGCTGATTCAAAAGCAATCCTTAAAGCTTATTTTTGCGCCGTTCTTGACTCCTGATTTATTTTACCAATAGGTTTGATATGTATACAATACTAATTGCCGGTGCCGGTAAATCTTCTTCCTTCCTCATTAATTATTTCTTAACTCACTCGAACCGTAATAAATGGAAGATCATTGTTGCTGATGGCGATGCAGCTGCTATTACTGAAAAGCTGAACGGACATGAGAATGGCGAAATGGCAGTGATAGATATTACCAATGCAGCTGAAAGGGAGCCACTGGTAAAGCGTGCCGATATTGTTGTGTCGCTGATGCCTGCCCATCTGCACATTCACCTTGCCAAAGATTGCCTGAAGCATAAAAAGAACCTGATCACATCATCTTATATCTCTGACGAAATGAAAGAGATGGATGCTGCTGTAAAAGAGGCCGGGCTTATGTTTATGTGCGAAATGGGTCTTGATCCGGGCATAGATCATATGTCGGCCAATGCGCTGATACACAGCATTCACAAGGTGTCGGGGGTAATTACCAGTTTCAAATCTATGTGTGGCGGACTTATTGCCCCCGAAAGCGATAATAATCCATGGCATTATAAATTTACCTGGAACCCCAGGAATGTAGTGATAGCAGGACTTGGCGGCGCCAAATACCTGAACAAAGGTAAAATAACCGAAGTGCCCTACGACCGCATGTTTGAGCACAACAAGCGTTTGAACATTGATGGAGCAGGATCGCTGGCATGGTATCCCAACCGCGATTCGCTGCGCTACCTTGACCTGTATGATGTGCCGGAAATAAAGACATTTATCAGGGCTACGCTCCGGCATCCTGACTTCTGCCATGGCTGGCAGGCGCTGCTGCTCATGGGCCTTACCAGCCAGGAGGATTACTTCGAAACCAGCGGACATACTTATGCCTCATGGCTGAAAATGAAAACCGGCTATAAGAACTCTATTTCAATCAGTCGCCATATCGCCAATACCCTAATGATTGATGAAAATGACAAAATGATGGGCATGTTGCAATGGCTGGGATTGTTTGAAGAAAAACCGCTGCAGGCCGGCAGGTATTCATCGGCCGATGTGCTGCTGAGCCTGCTGTTGGAGAAATGGAGCATGGCGCCCGAAGACAAAGATATGGTGGTGATGCAGCACGAAATAGAATATGAACGCAGGGGTGCAACTGTTAAGGTATCGAGCTCTATGATCATAAAAGGGGAGGACAGGGAACATTCGGCAATGGCCAAGACTGTGGGCCTGCCAATGGCTATACTTGCAAAAATGGTTCTTACAAACAGAATAAAACCACCGGTGGGCGTATTATTGCCCAATATGGTTTCTGTGTACCGTCCGTTATTGGTTGAGATGGCCCATCATGGTGTTATCTTTAATGAAGTAGTGGAGTAATGGATGTATGGCTGAATTTGTAAGTCAATCTATAGGATGCAAATTCAACCGTGGTAAGATGAAAAATAGATTTCGACAGAAGATAACTGTGCAATTAATCAGTTATAAGTATTTAACCCAATTATTCAATAAAAACAGGAGGCCGTCTTATTAAGACGGCCTCATTGCTTAATGAATGTTTAATAATTGATTATAAAAGGCATGGACCACTTACCGCCTTTACATTTTCGATGTGATGGCCAAGATATTCAAAACCACCAATGCCATTCCAATGCATATCAACCATCATGTGAGCTGTAAAAGGAGAAACAAGCATTGAAGGAGGATTAGAAACCGTGCCCTGCATTGTTATCAGTAAGCTGTATGGAATTATTCCTAAACCATTTACCCTGCCAGATGTAATATTAACATGGAGCATATTATGGGGTGGCGCAACTGCCTGTGTAATTGAACCAAAACCGTGTATTTCGTGGGTAATTGGATTTACCAATACATTGTAATGAAAAGTAGGGGCTCCCATAGCTCCTGAACCGATAGTACCGCAATGATGCGTTGGCATTGGAATTGCTGCTGCTTCTGTTGACATTTTGTTTAAGTTTTATTAATTAATAATTTGCCCCTACTCTATAGGCTTTTCGGGTTCCGCCCCTGCTTTGGTCACCTGTGCAGATCAGGCCCGTACTAAAACTAAATGGTTTACGGAAGCCATTCAGGTATCATTTAATAGGGTTTAGAAACCGAGATAAGCGCTTATCAATGCCTGATGGGCCAAATAGTTGTTTGAGTTAAATTAGAAATTCAAAACAAACAATTTCAGAAAACCAAAAAAATCAGGACAATTAATTAAACCAAAGATAGTAAAAAATATGAGAATACAATTTAATTAAATAATTTCAGGTGCAATAATTAATATAAAATTAATTCACACAGTGATTGAGTTCTGAGATGAAAATTAACGTAGTAACAATAACTGATGACAGAAAATTAAAGAACAGATAGCACAGAATATTCACCACGAGCAAAGAAAAAGTAAAATAGTGCAAAGTATTGAACTGAATTATACAAACAGGCAGGCTGCAAAAAAACAGTGCTATTTCAAAAAACGCTTCATCTCCTTTTCCACATCTCTCGATTTGATGCTTTCGCGCTTGTCGTGGAGTTTTTTGCCCTTGCCCAGGCCTATTTCCATTTTTGCGAGGCCTTTTTCATCAATGTACATATTGAGGGGTACTATCGAATAGCCTTTTTCGCGCACCTTGGCTTCCCATTTGGCAAGCTCCTTACGGGTAAGCAGCAGTTTACGGTCGTGCACTGGTACATGACCGGCATAACCGGCATTTACATATTCGGCTATGTGCAGGCTTTTGATCCATAATTCGCCATTATTGAAGAAGCAGTAGCTATCATTAAAACTAACCTTACTGTTTCTTACCGACTTTATTTCTGACCCGGTAAGCACTATACCGGCTTTGAGCCTGTCTTCAATGGCATACTCAAATGTTGCGGGTCGGTTTTTTATGTATACGTTATCGGACAAGTATTTTTTGGGAATTAGGAATTGGTTTTTTGGAATTTGGTATTTGTTATTTGTTATTTGGAATAGGGTATTTGGAATTTGTTATTCGGAATTTGGAATTTGGAATTTGTTATTCGGAATTTGGAATTTGGAATTTGGATTTTGTTATTTGGATTTTGGATTTTGAAATTATTGTTCAACTATAATCTCAACAATAACCTGATTTTCATCGAGTACAGGTTCTGCACATTTAGGCATTTTCTGTCCTTTGGTAAACCATTCCAGCACGGTTATCAATTTACTTTTGAGAGTTTTGCGGTCAGCTATGAAATCAAGAAAGCCATGCTCCAGCAGGAACTCCGAACGCTGGAAGCCTTCGGGCAGGTCTTTCTTTATGGTTTCTTTTATCACCCTAGGGCCTGCAAAACAGATCAGTGCATTAGGCTCAGCAATATTTATATCGCCCAGCATAGCATAAGATGCCGTTACGCCACCTGTTGTCGGGTCAGTCATTAAGGAGATATAGGGTAGCCCTGCCTTGGCAAGCTGGGTAAGCTTGGCAGCAGTTTTAGCCATCTGCATCAATGAAAAAGCGCTCTCCATCATTCGTGCGCCACCCGATTTGGAGATGACCATCAGGGGCAGATTGTTCTCAATGCAATAATCTATCGACCTGCTGATTTTTTCACCCACCACCGAGCCCATTGAGCCGCCGATAAAGTTGAAATTCATGCAGGCAATTACAAAACAGAGATTACCGGTTTTACCCACACCCACAGTCATGGCATCTTTGAGGCCAGTTGATTTCTGAGCCTCCACAAGGCGTTCATCGTAGGGCTTCATATCCACAAACCCCAGGAAATCCTTGGGCGCTATGTTTTCAAACAGCAGTTCATATTTGTTGTTGTCGAACAGTATCTCGAAGTACTCTTTGGCGTTGATGCGGTTGTGGTAGTTGCATTTGTGGCAGATGAACAGGTTGTCGTGCAGCTCCTTCACGGTTACGGTGGCCTTGCACTGACTGCACTTATGCCATAAGCCATCAGGGGTCTCCTTTTTCTCTTCAGTAGTAGTCAGTATTCCTTTCTTATTACGACGGAACCAGGTAGATGACATAGTATAAAAATATTTTGCCGGGCAGCAAAGATACAATTTTGAACGAATAGTTGATACGTTATTGAACATTCAAATGTATCACCCAAAGCGTTAAAGCCACTGTTTTAGTATTTGAAAATTGTCACATATTGTAAACAAGTTCTCAAAGCCATTAATTTTGCTTGCCTTTACTTTATAATCCCCATCTGCCGCATCAATATAGTGGCGTTGTTGGATGTAGAACCTCCCCTTCGGATACGGAAATCGAAGGTGAGTTCGCCCTGGGCCACTTTACTTTCAAAATAGTAGTTGCTAATTTTTCCTTTATGGGTAGCTTCCATATCACATAGGCCGGTATCGTGGGTGGCTATTATGCCTACTGCATTATAGGTAATCAGTGTTTCTATTATGGCTCGGGTGCCCTGTTGTTTGTCGGTTGAGTTGGTGCCACGCAGGGGTTCATCGAGCAGTATGAGATATGGTTGCTTCGAATTACTTACTTTATCCATCATGGCTCTGATGCGGTTCAGCTCGGCGCGGAAGTAAGATATATCATCCTGCACCGAATCGGTTATACGCATGGAGGTATACAGGTCCAGCAAGGGCATACTCAGTTCTTTGGCTGGCAGTGGCAGGCCTATATTGGTAAGTATGTTGGTTACGCCTATAGTGCGTATAAATGTGCTTTTGCCGGTCATATTGGCGCCGGTAAGCAGGTAGAACTGCTCGCTTGCACCCAGGCTCACATCGTTGCCCACGGCAGTAGCTGCATGTAGCAATGGGTGGCGCAGGTCGGTGGCGGCTATTTCGCTGCCGGTAGTTATGCGGGCATAAATATTTTCGGGGTGGTTGAATGCATATCCGCCGCAGCTCACATATACATCCATTTCTATCACATCGCCAATTGCCGTTATAAGGGCAGATTTATGGTCGCGTCTCCAGTGCTCCAGCTTCAGCAAACAATAGAAATCGAACAGGAAGAAGGTATTCATTATGGGGCCGGTCATGGTATTGCTGCGGCTCTCAAAGAGGTGTACAATTTTTTTGAAACTGCTGATATTTTCCAGCGACTTCGCGGCATTTGCTTTTACCTGTTGCAGCCAGCCGTTGGTGAATTCTGATGAGGCAGTATGTTTCATCAGGCTTTCATATTTGTCTATGAATTTTGCGGTATTACCCAGTTGCCGTGCTGCCAGCTTTATTTTTTTCTGAAACAGGCCCAGCAGAAGCCAGTTGACCATAATCACTATGTAAAGCGCGGGATAAACCGTACCTATGAATATAGACCATGCTATACACGCTCCAGAAAGTACCGGCATCACAACTGCCGTAATTCGTATGAAACCGTTATTGATAAACAGATCCTTCTCCTGCAGCCATTGTATCAGGTTTTGCTGATCCCTGGGCCCCTCTTCTATGGATGCACCTGCCACCCTGAAGTTTTGCAGCAGTTCGGGTTGCAGGCTCAGTTCTTTAACGATTTCCTGCCGCGCGGTAATCATCTCTTTATTGAGGGTAAGCCTGGCCAACCTGCCCGCAAGCAACGAAGCCCCACCAACAGTAACCGTCCGGCACAGGGACTGGTATATAGACCCCTTCCCGAAAATATCGAGATCGTAGCTGTAAGGATGGGCCACTTCGGTATAGGCAGCGCCATCGGCGAAGGCGCTGATATTGCCCTGCATTGCCAGCTGTTCGTTGTCTATCAGGGTCAGGTGCAACTGCAGCAATTCTTTATTTTCCGATAGCCGGGTATGCATACGCACCAGCAGCAGGAATACCGCAATTATAATGGCCGCAAACCACCAGTGCCAGCTCTCTCCGCCCCGGAATGCCCATATAATAGCCGCAATAGCCCCCACTGCCGACCACAGTCGAAGCATAGCTATGCGGTTGAATTCTTTTATTGTTTTGGCTAGCAATAGCGCATATCGCTCCTTTTGCTCAGTATAGTATTGTGCAGGTGATAACATGTGGGGAGACAAGATACAAAGGAAATGGGAGAGTTGGGGGTAAGGCTGCGAAGTATTCAGTAGTTATGCTATATTATTCTTTTATTAGTAATCCTTAAATCTAGGTATCGGGTAATCGAAATTATCCTTGATTATTCGGTTACTTTTTGCTAATCCTAAGGGTTGTAATAAAGATAGGCCTAATTGGATTTCTGCTTCAAAAAAGAAATCTAATCCGCAACTTCCTGTTTTTATACAGCCACCAGAGTAGTTGAATATTATTGATTTAGGCATATGTCATAATGCTCATTGAAAAATAAGTTAAAAAATAAAATCTTCTGATGGCATGGATTTCTGAATTTCTTTCACAGCTCATGCAGTTATTATTGTTGTAAATTTATTTAGTTAATAGGCTTGAGCCTTTTGGTTGAATATAAAATAAAGATAATATTATTATGTATGTTTTAATTTGCAGGCTATGCTTATATTTGATGGTAATTAATGCCCTTCGGAAGCGGACGCTCAGAAATTTGGGACAAGACAGGCACTTAAATCAGTAGGTATTTTCAAAAATTGTAAACAACATCTAATTTACTTATTTGTTTTTGTTCAAAAACAATTTATTTTATAAAAATTTAGTAATTTTAATGCACTAATTTATGTAGGTAAATAATTAATCTTATGAAAAAACTACCAATAGTAATCGCTTGTTTTTTTGTATTGTTTATTTCAGCACGTGCCAATGCCCAAGGATGGATGTGGGGAACCGGCAGCACTAATAGTGGTACAGCTTTAGAATTTTACAATATTGCAAAAGATGGAAGCGGCAATATTTACGAGGTTGGATATAACAGTGGCGGTCTGTCAACCTTTGGCTCAATAACTCTTAGCAATTCCGGTGGAGCTCAAGGCGTTTTGGCAGGCGTAGACTCTAATGGTAATTACCGGTGGGCTTTAGGAACTCAGGGTGGTTCCGCTTTTTTTTATAAAGTTGCCACTGACGCCTATGGCAATGTTTATGTTTTAGGCAGCGGAAATTATGGTGCTACCAATATTACTTTTGGTTCTTCCACCTTGCCTGATACTTATTATTTCTGTATTAAAGTAGATTCGACGGGAAATGTGATATGGTTCAAACCGATATTACCCATGATGTCTGGAAGTGTTGGTACTATAGCCATTGGAAGCAGTGGTGATATATATATAGCAGGCAATTTCAATTCACCTACATTGACGATTGGTTCTTCGGTGCTTACTAACACCAGTTCGTCAGGCACATCATACGATGTTTTTTATGCCAAATATGATTCTTCCTTAACACCCATATGGGCAAAGAGCTTTGGAGGCGACAGTAATGAAATAGCAACCGTAATAACCGTATATGGCGACAGTGTTATTTACATTGGTGGCACCGACAATTCTCATACAATTCATATAGGAAGTTTTACCCTTGCAGAGGCTGGCACTCAGCCTTTTTATATAACTAAGATAAGCGGATCAGGCAACCCATTGTGGGTCAGGACTGTTGATGGAAAGGAAAGCTTGTATGCCACCATGAACGATATTGTTGCTGACTACAATGGCAACGTTTATATGTTGGGGAGTTATGCTGATACACCTTTTTATTTTGGTCCTGATGTTTTGCCTGCAGTTCCATGCAGTAATATGTTTCTCGCAAAATATGATTCTGTCGGTACGCCTAAGTGGGCCCGTACTGGTCCGATATTCGGGCGCGCTTTTTCGGCAGGGATTGACCGGTGCGGCAATTTATGGACAAGTGGTTCTTATTTATCGGGGTGTTACCTAACCGACCATCTTTTACTGTCTGAATTTGACACATCAGGTGTTTTAGAAGATACTGTTAGATTGGCGATAGGTGGTGATGACGAGAGTGGTCTTATTGTGGATAATAAGGGGAATATTCTGATTGGTGGCGATTACACGGCTCACACTGTTATTGCAGGTCACAGTCTGCCTGCCAGCTACGGTGAGTCCTATTTTTTCGCTAAGTACAAGTATGATTCTGGCACCTGTAAACATGATACGCTTATATACATACCTCTTGGACAGCAACTGCCTGATGTCAAACACGGAAGTATTTCATTGTATCCCAATCCGGCTTTGGAACAGTGTACAGTAAAGAACTCACAACCATTCAGTGATGGTACATTCATAGAGATATTTGACGTTACAGGAAGGCTAGTGAAGAGGATACAACTGGCTGGATATGAAACTAATATACCTCTTGCTGACTTAGTCGGCGGACTATATTTGTACCAGATAAATGACATTGAGAGATCCTATACCAATGGAAAACTTGTCGTAATAAAATAGGTTAGTTACAGACAAGTCAATATCTTACTTTGTATTTATAAGCTGAACCGTCTTACTAATTAGTACCCGCCCATAAAATAGGCGAACCATTTTATTTGGAAATGTCAAATATTTATTTTGCATTTGTGATAGATTACCTCGCCCACATAATAAATTAATTGATATTTTAAGAGCCCTAGTTTCAGCAACATTTTTGCACACTATACAATTTTTGTGTAATAATTTGGCATTAATTGATTGATTTTCAATAAAGACCTATGCAATTTTATATTTTGCGTGCAGTGTGCAATTTGTAAAACAGGTAAATCCTGTATTTCACAACAATCATATAAATCCTGTTCAAACATATTTGCACACAGTATGCAATTGTATAGGGGGCTATTTCACCAGTCATAGATATTGCAAGAAAAGAATAGGGTGTAAATGGGCAATGTGATAAAATGCAATAACAGCCACAGTAAATGCTTTGAGACTATTTTACCCCCAATAATTATCCACAAACAATTTTTAAAATAGGGTGGGGTGTGGTTGTCCCATTGGTATAACACCAACGAAAACCAATTCCAAATTTACCCTCTAACATTATTTGATATACTTGTGTTTTTCCTTAACTTTACTTCATGGATACTTTATTAATTCAGGTTACTAATCAGAAAGCCAGAGGCTTAATCCATGAATTGGAAGAATTGCAATTAATAAAGATACTGGAAGAAACTTTGAATTCAGGTTTACCTGATTCTAATAATGGCAGCAATAAACCATCGAAAGAATCCATTAGTTTGCTTAAGGATGAATCGCTGGAAATTAAAGAAAATGATTTAGTTACTGCATCTTTTAATTTTGGCAATATTCCCAAAGGCACTACTGGAACTGTTGTTCATAAATATGCAAATGGTGAAGTTTATGAAGTAGAGTTTATTATTAACGCTGCAAGTTTTGTTGAAACTGTATTGAAAAACCAGTTAATAAAGAAGTAGCCTATGAAAATACCCAATAACCAGCTGTCTGTTGTTGCACCTGAAAAAATTACAGAATACTTACTGAGCAGCAATCATGAAACAGGCAAACATAAAGCACAGTTCTTTTCATCCTTTGGTTTTACTATTGATGATATTGGTGCTTTCAGAAATGCGCTCATTCAGCATTCACTCGAGAGGGATATTGATATTGCAACTGATACTGGTTTTGGAGTCAAATACAAATTAAGCTGTGAAATTCAGACACCGGATAAAAGAAATCCATGCATAATAACCATTTGGATTGTTGAGGCCGGAATGAAAGCACCTAAGTTAATTACGGCTTATCCCATTTAGCCACTCACCGGTTGGTGATGTTTTAGGGTAAAATCTTTGGTTATCCCTTTCAAAGTAACACTCCCCGAAAATTAATCTCCCCCAATCCTCATTATTGCTTTTACCTTTGCTATTATGTCAATATACACTGCTGCGGGGCTGATAACCGTAACCTGCAATAAGCGCCTTGCCCCTTACCTTGAGATGGAGGTTAAAGAGCTGGGTTTTGAAACTGAGGATACTTTTATTACCGGGGTGCATCTCAATGGTACCCTCAACGACTGCATTAAACTGAACCTGAACCTGCGCTGTGCCAGTCAGGTGCTTTATAGCCTGAAGCAGTTTGAAGCGTATAATGCCGATGATATTTATAAAAACCTGGCCGATTACCCATGGGAAACACTGCTGCCTGCCGATGGCTATTTCTCGGTTACCAGCAATGTAATGAACGAGACCATCAACAACAGCATGTTTGCCAACCTGAGGGTGAAGGATGCAATTGTTGACCGTATGCGCGAGAAAACAGGCAAGCGACCCAATACCGGCGCTGAGCTTAGCGGGGCGGTGATTCACCTGTTTTGGAAAAATGAAACGGCTGAGGTGTTTATTGATACTTCGGGCGACTCGCTGGCAAGGCATGGTTACCGCAAAATACCGGGTCGTGCACCTATGCTCGAGGCGCTGGCATCGGCCTCAATAATGGCTACCCGGTGGGACCGTAATTCACCTTTCGTAAACCCCATGTGCGGCTCAGGCACTGTGGCCATTGAGGCTGCCCTGATAGCTACCAATACAAGGCCGGGCCTCTTCAGGCTCAACTATGCTTTTATGCACCTGATAGGGTATGACAATGAAATATACCTTCGAGAAATGGAGCTGCTCGACAGCCAGATAAAGGAGGTGCCCGGCCTGCGCATCATAGCTACCGACTACAGCGATATGGCTATCATCAATGCCAGGAAAAATGCAGTAGCCGCGGGTGTGGCCGATATGATTGAGTTTAAGGTTTGCGATTTTGAAGCTACCGATTTGCCGGAGGGCGGCAAGGGAGTAATGTTTATGAACCCTGAATATGGCGAGCGCCTGGGTACTGAATCGGAGCTGGAAGCAACCTATAAGCGCATAGGCGACTTTATGAAGAAAAAATGCGGCGGCTACTTCGGCTACATTTTCACTGGTAATCTGGATCTGGCCAAGAAGATAGGCCTGAAGGCCAAGCGAAGAATAGAGTTTTATACCAGTATCATTGATTGCCGGATGATGGAGTATGAACTGTATGAAGGGAGCCGGAGGATGGTAAGAGAGGAAGATAAGGTAACTGAATAGGTGATACTTGCCGGAGCTTTAACCCAAAATGCCCAAAGGTTACGACCATGGGTTCAAAATCATTAACTATTAATGCAAGTGCACAGTGCTTGGCATAATAAATCAATTTCATATCCCGTTATCGATGTAGATAATGGATAAGGTATGGTTATTTAAGATATTTATAATCAGTTATTTGTGTTTGAATGTAATTTGCACACTTCTTGTTCTGGCATAAATATTTCTGCCATTTATTAATTGTATTATCTAGCCAGAACACCATTTAGGAGTTTCTGTATATGTTGAGTTTGCAATAATCGTTTCAAATAAATATCAATGTAAAATATGTATAAATTTTTTTTGTAGCTTTTGTTTGTTTCATCAATTGTATTACATTGCGGACGGATTCGTCTTTTATCCGTGCAATAAAATCGAAGAAATTATTAGTTTAATACGGATTAGTCGTGAGTGCAATAATTAGTATTGGCATTGATTATTTAAATTAGAAATAAGCAGAAAGTTATTTTTTTTAATTCAAACAACTATAAAATGCATGGTAATACACATCTGGTATTGAGGAAAGTTTGACTTTCCGGGAAAATGATTTGGCAAGTCATATTTCCCATCAATCCGGTACTTCACAATCGGCTTTGTTCGGCCAACCAAAGTAGCGAACTGGTGAAGTGCTGCGGAAAATTAATCAACAATTTTTGTTAGGGAATGAATCAAAATACTTGTAGCAATAGTTACGCGTGTTAATTAAATTCATTATAAATGAATTTAATTTTCGGCTGAAGCATTATAATATTTGATAGTAATTTTTAATTATTTAATTTAATTCAACTCAATTCAGTGGATATGAATGAAAAGGATGAGAAAGCAACACAAGGCAGCAAAACCAACAGCATCTTAGATGAAGCGTCGGCCAAAGCCTATTTGTATGTTACACAGGCAGCTGCAATTGCAATTCAGGATGCTGTTGAAAATTTGAGAAATATCAATAGCATTACTTCTACTATTCTAGGGGTAGCTATGGCCCAGGTACTGGACAATCCTGCTGAGAGCAACAGATACCAGCCTGTATTGGACATGGCAAATAAAATTGCTGAAGATGCAGCCAGGAACTTTCATACAGTAACAAATAATGCAAGTGAAGCAGTGCGCAATTTCCCTGGTGGGAGATGATTCATGGGCATTTTAAAACTTTAATGTATGGTGTATGTAAATGATGTACGAATTGTTCAAATAAGTGACTTAAGCGATCGGTCGCAATCCATTCTGTCTCTGATAAAGGGTGGGGCGGAATGGCTGATTTGGGCAATAGATGCTGATAATGTTCCACCTGTACAGGCAAATGATTCTGATGATCTGTTAAGGGCAATTCAAATTGGATTGCATGTAGATGATGAACTGCGGTTTAATTCGTTCAGAGCAAGTATAGAAAAGATTCTTACATTTTCGGATGCAGATATTGAAAGATTGGCACAGGTAAAAAAATCATCAAAAGATGGCAGTGCCACATTAAGTAGCCTATTACAAAGTAATGGAATTCACAGTTATGCAACATTAAGAGAAGTGAATACATTTGTTACTTCATCTGATTTAGATAGGCCCGATCTGTTTCAGGTATTATCTTTCAGTGATCATCTTTGTATGTTGCCACTTATCAATGATCTGACTAACGTTAGTGATGATGAACGAAAAAGGATATTACATTTTGCAGTTGGAAAAGCATCCAATATAAATGAATTTGTTGACCTGTGTAATTTTTACCGTACTGCCTCGCTTAAGTTGCAGTCAGCAAAACTGAAGGCGGCGAAACTAAACAATAAAATAAGCGATATATATAACCAGCTTTTACCTTATACCAATAAGTTGCTTTTTTGTCATTCGTCATCAGGAATTAAAAATGATGAATCATTTGATGAAACGATTAAAAATATAACAGAAAATACATATATTGGTTGCGCCACAAATACTTCGGCAGTATTGAATCTGGCTGAGAATTTAGAAATAAATGATCTTCAACCAGAAAATATTGATGTACTGATTGATGAGTATCTTGATACAATCAAGAACTTTATTTCCGGCGCCGGAGCAGGTAATTATTCAATTTCGCAGGATGGTAAAATGGCCATAATGAAATATGAAGATGAAAATCATATTGCCTTTGTAGGTGTAGGTATTTCTGGAAATGTTTTTCTTTTACCCGGAACCAAAATAGTAAATAATTAAATATATAATTTATGAAAGAAGATACGATTTCACCGCCAACAAATAAACAACCACAAATACCGGTAATTCCGGTAATTAAGAATGATTCAACCTCACTGGAGATGTTGAATCTGGTTATGACTGAGACATTAGGAATGTCTATGCATAATGCAGTAACTGCGCAGCAAAATGCACAGATGCTGAATACTGCAATAATTACTTCTACATGTTCAAAAATATTATCAGTTATTGGGGTGAAAATTCAACCTGTAACTCCGGCTGAACCCAAAGTAAAACAACATGTTGCTGAGGTAATCCATCAGTCTGAGCCAGATGCTCATGATGCTGTAAAAAGCAACAATAATGCGAAGAAGTCAGCTAAATAATTTTATTATTTTAGTAAGCTCTTCAGGTATTTAATTGAATCCTTTATTGCAGTTGAAGCAGGATTAGTAATTTGAAATCAGGTAGTTGTAAATAATCAGCATCAAGGTAATTTATTGGGGCAGGGTAAAAAGAATTCAACACATTGAAATATAAATAGCGATTAGAGGTAAATAAAAATCAATTCTTAACCACAAAAAGACAAATAATGGCATTTCCAACAGCAGTAAACGACCAGATTACAGATTCGGTGACGCAGGTAAACACCAAAGTTATTGGTGATGCCCCTGCCCTGGCTTTAAGTTTTCTCACTGAAGCAACAGCACAGGCCCTGGCCAACGCAGCACATAATTCAACCTCTGCCCAGCAGCAAAACAACATGACTGCTCAGGCAGTTACTGCATTGTGCGTCAAAAAACTTACTACATAGTCAAATAAACATTCTCAATAATTATTATTTAACAATTTAAAAACATCAATCATGGCTTTTCCAACATCAGTTAACAGTCAAATTACAGATTCAGTATCACAGGTAAACACCAAAGTACTTGGTGATGCTCCTGCTATGGCAATGGGCAATTTATTCCAGGCTACAGCGCAGGCAATAGCTAACGCAGCTCATAATGCTGCCAATGCGCAACAGCAGACAAATATATTAGCAGAGGCTGCTACCACTGCATGTGTTAAATATTTGATTTAAATTATTTGCTGTTTAATTTCGTCGTTCTTGTTTCTACATTTCATTAAAAACAATTAAAAAAACAATTAAAATATAATATTTATGGCTTATCCAACAGCAGTAAACAATCAGATTACAGACTCAGTATCTCAGGTGAACACCAAAGTTTTAGGTGATGCACCAGCCATGGCAATGGGCAATTTATTACAAGCAACAGCACAGGCGCTTGCCAATGCTTCACACAATGCCACATCGGCTCAACAGCAAAATAACATCCTAGCCCAGGCTGTTACTACAAGGTGTGTAAAAATGCTTACCTCCTAGAAATTAAATTGCTAATCCAGTTTTTTAATTAAAAATAAATTTAAAATTATGGCATTTCCAACAGCAGTAAATGATCAAATTACAGACTCAATAACCCAGGCAAATACCAAAGTTCTGGGAGATGCTCCCGCTATTGCTATGGGCAATCTATTTCAGGCAACGGCTCAGGCTATTGCCAATGCTGCTCATAATGCCACTTCGGCGCAACAGCAAAATAATATTCTGGCTGAAGCAGTAACTACCAGGTGTGTAAAATCACTCACTTCCTAGAAATTATTTTGATAAACAAGTTCATTTATTCAAACTAAATTTAAAATTATGGCATTTCCAACTTCAGTAAATGATCAGATTACAGACTCTATAACCCAGGCAAATACCAAAGTTCTGGGAGATGCTCCTGCTATAGCTATGGGTAATCTTTTCCAGGTTACCTCACAAGCGCTATCAAATGCAGCACATAATGCAACTTCCAACCAGCAGCAAACAAATATTACTGCCCAGGCCGCAACAACTATGGGAGTGACAACTTTGTTTTCAATAGATACGGCTTCTGATGCGCGAGGTACAACAAAAATACTTGGTTCATAATCTGCGGGTGAGCAGGAAATATGCGTAAAAAGAAGCATCTTCTCTGAACAATTCCTATTTCTTCAGTTATAGAACAGGCGATGTATTTCAATTTATATTATTTTTTAACAACTTAAATCAATATTATGGCTTTTCCAACAGCAGTAAACAGTCAGATTACAGATTCTGTTTCTCAGGTTAATACTAAAGTAGTAGGTGATGCTCCGGCCATTGCCATGGGTAATTTATTCCTGGCAACAGCGCAGGCTATGGGCAATGCAGCGCACAATGCCACCGCAGCCCAACAACAAACCAATATGACTGCACAGGCATCAACTACGATGGGTGTGACCACATTGTACTCTATTGATACTGCCACTGATGCAGTTGGTGCGTCAAAGATTTTCGGTAAATAGTTTCTGAATTTCAGATTGATAATGCAAAATTTTATTACTGATTCCCTGTTAATCAGGGAATCAGTTGCGCATATCAACTGCTTTAATTAAATACCTATGATTGATAAAACAGCAAATAATAGTAATGCCTCTGGTCAACCGGCCAATTCAGAGGTTGAAATTGCTACAGACTTGAAAGGTCCGGATGATAGTAAGGTATCTACGTTAAGCGCAGAAAATCCGTCGGAACCACTGGTTAAGGCTGATCAGGAAAGTAATAATGTGCCGGAACCTTCAGGTAATCAGGTACCAGGGCAAGATATTATTCCAGAGGTTAAAGATTCATCTGATTCTTTGACGGGCAATAGTGATGAAGAAAATTCCGCTGATGGAAAAGATGTTGCAGATCATAATGCTTCAACGGAAACATCACCAAAGCCGGATGAATATATGCCTGTTCTGGAGCAAAAGCATAACGAGCTTGTAAATCAGGTAATGCAGGTGCATGAGGAATCGATGCAGTATATCCAGAATTCCATTAATGCAACTTTGAATATTAAGGATAGCGAGAATAATTTAGTTTCAGACAAAACAGATACTTCAAATAAAAATATAAATAGTATGAGTTCAATATCAGATTCTATAACTCCGGCAGGAGCAGATGATGGAAACAGCCAGTCAGCTGACATGGAAAATCCTATGGAGCAAGTGGAAAAAGCTATGAGGGAGGCAGAACAGCAGACTATGGAAGGCATGAATCAGGTATCTGGAGATGCTACAAGTACGCAAGAAGATAATTCTCCTGTCCTGAGTGTTGATGAGGCCATGGAAGCCGCCATGAAGTGTATACAGGATGCAGAAAAAGCAATGGCAAATTTGGGTGATTCTGGGAGTGCAGAATAATGAAATGATTGATAATTTATTTTTATTTTTCCTGATCAAGTAGTTTGGCCAGGGGGTATTGGCCTGTTTTCTTATTTATTTATCATCTCGCCTTTATTTGTAGAGGGTATTTATGGTATTGGGATTTCGAGTTCTGACTAATGCAATTCTTGAGATGCTGAATAAAAAAATAACCTACATGTTATTTGTGCCTGCGATTAAAACAGGTGAAATTCAGAACTGCATAATGTTTATTCGAAGTGGTATTCGAATCTACATAAGTAGGAATTTAATTTAGTGTTAATGAAAATATTATACCCGTAAATTTATATCAGTGATTGATATGTGTTAATCTGAAATGTTTCATACTGAATAGAATCAATAACACCGTAGGTATATTTTGCCAGATGTTTTTATTTAAGCCTCATTTGGTTGAAATATGCATACTTCAGTAAGTTGTAATTCCCCTAATTTTTCTCCCATTTAAGGTCAGTATCCCCGAATTTTTGTATCTTTCCGGCGGTATGAGCAATCATACCATTTTTTTTTGTGGGGTAGTATTGGGATGAATAAAAAATAAATAAAATGTTTGCATATTTGGAGGGCCATATGGCCTATAAATCACCATCGTTGCTGCACCTGGATGTGCATGGAGTAGGGTATGAGATCAACATAACGCTACAGACCTATTCCAAGATCCAGACACTTGAAAAATGCAGGTTGTACACTCACCTTCAGGTGCGGGAAGATGCCTGGGTTTTGTATGGTTTTGCAGATGAAGAAGAACGGGCCACCTTTAGGCAATTGCTCAATATTAACGGGGTGGGGGCTGTTACAGCGCGCATCATATTATCCTCTCTTACCCCCGAAGAACTGGAGCGGGCGGTAGCAGGCGAAGACAACCGTACTTTGGAGAAAGTAAAAGGCATAGGGGCAAAAACTGCTCAACGTATAATCCTTGAATTGAAAGGGAAGCTTACCAGGCAGAAAAATACCTCGCCCAATGCGCCTGTAGTACACAATACAACAGAGGAAGATGCGTTAATAGCTTTGGTGAATTTAGGTATCAGCAGAGGGGTTGCGGAAGGGGCCATTAAGAAAGTTTCTAATGCGGCCTCGCTGACTATTGAAGAACTGATCAAACAAGCGCTTCGCGTTTTGTAAAAACCACAAAAAGCAAAAATTGAAGGGTAGTAGTAATTTCGGATATAAATTAGTTTGTTTTATAGCGCTGGTAGCGGCTATATTACATGTTGCTGCCCGAGGTTACCGGCCTTTCTACAAGCGTTATATACCAGATACAGATTCTACAGCCTATAAGGATAGTGTTGCAAAGGCCATAGATAGTATGGCCAAAGCCAATGAGGAAAAACACCATCTCCGGTTCCCGATTTATGATAAAACGGGAGATCCTTTCACTGATTACAGCCGTCCGGGAAGCATAGACCTTAATGATCCCAGAAATGAACACAAGGGCTTTGATTACGATCCAGACTCGAACCGGTACAACTTTAACGATAAGTTAGGGAATGAATTTTTGCGTAATCCTACCTATCTCACACTTGATGAATACGAGAAATACAGGGGGCGGCAGGACGAAGATGCCTACTGGCAACGCCGTCAGGATGCGTTGATGCTCTTTAACAAAAATCCGGAGCTGCCGCAGATGTATAAGGATGGTTTGTTTGACCGCATTTTCGGCAGCAACTCCATTACGGTAAAACCCCAGGGAAATGTGGATGTAACTTTTGGCGGAAACTGGCAGAATATCAAAAACCCGACTCTGACGCAGCGCGCCCAGAAGTACGGGGTATTTGATTTCAACATGGATATGAACATCAACCTGCTTGCCACAGTGGGTGATAAACTGAAACTGAATATCAGCAATAATACCAAGGCTACCTTTGATTATCAGAATATCCAGAAGCTGGATTACAGTGGTAAGGAAGATGAAATGCTGAAAAAAATAGAGGCAGGCAATATCAGTTTCCCGCTGAAGAGTAACCTGATAAATGGTGTGCAATCACTGTTCGGTTTAAAAACACAATTGCAGTTTGGCAAGCTATGGGTTACAGCCGTTTTATCACAGCAAAAATCACAGCGTAAAAGCCTTACAATACAGGGAGGGGCTCAGTCGCAACAGATTTTAATTAAGGCAGATAATTATGAAGAAAACAAGGATTTCCTTCTAGCCCAGTATTTTCATGATCATTACAATTCAGCGCTCGCTAATTTTCCGGTAATTAATTCCGGTATCAACATCAGTAAGATTGAGGTATGGGTAACCAATAAGAACGGAGCTGTAAACAGCGTAAGGAATGTAGAATGTTTTATGGACCTTGCCGAAGCCAAACCCAATAATGCCGCGCTGAATAATCCTCATAACCCGATCAGGAACGGATTACCCGATAATACAGCCAATTATTTATACACCCAACTGGAGCAAAATCCATCAGCACGTATACAGGCGACTTCTATCAATACATTATTGAATAACCTGAACCTTAAATCAGGGTTGGATTTTGAATCAACAACTGCAAGACAACTGTCTGCTACGGAATTTTCATTTAATCCGGCGCTGGGATATATATTGCTGAATACGCAGATGAACCCTGAAGATATATTAGGGGTTGCCTACCGCTACACTTATAAAGGAAAAGTATACCAGGTGGGCGAATTTGCAGAAGACCTGCCGCCAGATAGTACCAATTCAAAGGTTATATTTCTTAAATTACTGAAAGGTACATCGTCTCGGCCATCTTTGCCAGTGTGGAAGCTCATGATGAAAAATATCTACGCACTCGGCGGCTTCGGGGTGTCGAAAGATAATTTTATTCTGAACATTCTTTATCAGGAGCCGGGAGGCAATGACCTCAGGTATCTGCCTGAAGGGCCCAAAAAAGATATTCCGTTGCTTACATTGCTTAACCTTGACCGGTTGAATGTTCAGGGAGAGCCTTCGCCTGATGGTATTTTCGACTTCGTAGAAGGAATTACAATCAATACACAACAGGGGAAGATTATTTTTCCTGTATTGGAGCCATTCGGTAAAGACCTTTCTACTGCTTTTACAATTCCGCCTGATACGACTGTGAACAGGGTTTTGGCACAGAAGTATGATTTTCAGGTGCTTTATGATTCCACCAAAGTAAGGGCACAACAAAACCAACAGACTGACAGGTATATACTTAAAGGGAGCTATAAATCAACCTCATCATCAGATATATTCCTGGGTGGTTTCAATATTCCACAAGGTTCTGTGTCTGTATCTGCGGGAGGTACCAGGCTGGTTGAAAATCAGGATTATACCGTTGATTATGGCCTCGGACGGTTGAAGATAGTGAATACCGGGATCCTTAATTCAGGAGTACCCATAAATATCCAGTATGAGGATAATGCAACATTCGGCTTTCAGCAACAGAATTTTATGGCTGCCAGGTTCGATTATTATCTCAATAAGAAATTGACTCTTGGCGCTACTGTAATGCGACTGAATGAAAGACCTTTTACCCAGCAGGTGAATTATGGAGATGACCCAATTAAAAACACGGTACTTGGAGTTGATATGAATTATCAATCAGAGGTTGCAGCTATAACAAGGGCATTGAATGTTGTGCCTAAAATTTATTCATCTTCTTCCTCCTCTTTTATAAACGCCAATTTAGAGGGTGCCGCCATATTACCAGGTCACCCAAAGCAGATTGATGCGCTAGACCCTGAAGGTGCGGTGTATGTTGATAATTTTGAGGGTACCAGCAGTACCTATGATCTTAAATTTCCGTCAGTTGCATGGTCATTGTCATCTACTCCACTTGGTGCCTTAAATAAAAACAATGTTACTTTATTTCCCGAGGCGGCAAATGATGATGCATTGATTAACGGAAAGAACAGGGCTAAGCTTGCCTGGTATACAATTGAGCCCACCTTAGTTGACCCGGGAAGCAGTGTACCCAATTATGTAAAATACGATACCTCGAACAATAATGCTAACCAGCATTATGTGAGGATGGTACAGTTACAGGATGTTTTTCCTAATCAACAGTCAGCTGCGCTGCAGAGTTCATTGAGTACTTTTGATCTGGCCTATTTTCCTAATCAGCGTGGGCCATATAATTTTGATGCAACCAATGTTAATCAGGATGGTACATTAATGAACCCTCAGGACAGATGGGGTGGTATTACAAGGTCCATTGACAATACAGATTTTGAAGCTTCCAATGTAGAGTATATACAATTCTGGGTTATGGATCCATTTATTGGTAATACTCCAAAAACAGGTGGTTCACTTTATATTAATCTCGGAGATATTTCGGAGGATATTCTTAAAGATTCCAGGATGTTCTTTGAAAATGGGATACCCAGCCCTTTCGATAAAACTAAACTGGATACAACAGTATGGGGTTATGTGCCAAAATTTGCACAGCAAATAACTCGTGCATTTGATAATGACCCCAGTGCACGTACATTGCAGGATGTGGGTTATGATGGTTTGCCTAACGTGGCAACAGCGCAGGGACAATTGGATGAAAGGACAAAATTTTCTGATTTCCTCAAGCAGTTAGCACAGACATTAGGGGCGAGCAACCCTGCTTATCTCAGGGCTTACAACGACCCATCGAATGATGACTACCATTTCTACAGGGGGGGAGATTATGATACCGCCAATAATAAGAACGGACTATCTGTAATCAGCAGGTATAAGGCATTTAATAATCCTCAGGGCAACTCCCCCATTACTGACCCGAATGCGGCTTTTTCAACTGCCGAAACTACTATTCCTGAATCGGAAGATATCAACAGGGATAATACGCTTAATGAAGCAGAGAATTATTTTCAGTACCGTATAGATTTTAGCCCCAATATGCCTGTCGGCAGCAATTATGTAATTAACACTATTGACACAACGGTTACGCTTGCAAACGGAACCAGGAATGTACGGGAAAAATGGTACCAGTTTAAAATTCCGATAAAGAATTACAACCATGTGGTTGGTGGTATTTCCGACTTCAGGTCAATACGTTTTATGCGTATGTTCCTGGCTGGCTGGAGCGACAGTGTGGTGTTCCGTTTTGCTACTCTAGAACTTGGGCGAAACCAGTGGCGTAATTATGAATACAGCCTGTTGACACCAGGTGAGAATGTAGCACAGGCAAATTCAACAACTACAGATTTTACTGTTACTTCAGTAAATATTGAGCAAAACGGCTCCCGAACACCAGTGCCTTATGTCATTCCTCCCGGTGTAACCAGGCAGCTGACAACACTGCAGCAGGGGGTTAATCTGCAGCAAAATGAACAATCGCTCTCTCTTAAAACCTGTGCGCTGCAGGATGGTGATGCAAGGGCTGTATTTAAGGAGGTTGATGTAAATATGAATCAGTTTACCTACCTGCGTATGTTTATACATGCCGAAACAGTATTAGGCGAACCGATGGTAAGGGATGCCGATGTTGATGCATTTGTAAGATTAGGTAGTGATTTTACCACCAACTATTATGAGTACCGGATGCCACTCACTATTACCAAAGTACCAGGTATCTATACAGATGCTGAAGTCTGGCCGGCATCCAATGAAATGGACCTGGTTTTGCAGGACCTTGTAAATGCTAAAAAAGAACGTGATACCAGAGGCTGGCCAAGTACACAACCTTATTATACCAAAGATTCGAAAGGAAATACAATAGTGGTATTGGGTACGCCCAATATAGGTATGGCAAAGAATGTTATGTTGGGTGTACTGAATCCGAAAAAAACGAATCTGACTGCAGCGGATGATGGTTTGCCCAAGTGTACAGAAGTATGGTTTGATGAATTAAGAATGGCTGGTATCAATGACCATGCAGGATATGCTGCCGCTGGTAAAGTAGGTATTCAGCTTGCCGATCTAGGCAACATCAACCTCTCAGGGACAATGCATACTCCCGGATACGGAAATATTGATCAGAAAATTGCCCAGAGATTGCAAGACAACTATTATCAGTTTAATTCATCTGCAAATATTGGTCTGGGAAAATTTTTCCCAAGAACATGGGGTGTGCAATTGCCCATGTTTTTTGGTTATACTGAAAGCGTGAGTACGCCTAAATATGATCCGTTTAACGGCGATGTGTTGCTGACAGATGAACTTGCTTCGGCGAAAAACAGGGCTCAGCGGGATTCGATTAAGAATGTGGCTCAGGATTTTACATCTATCAAGAGCCTGAATTTCACCAATGTGCGTATTCAAGGCGATAAGAATGCGCCGCCAAAACAATTTAAAATGCCATGGAGCATTAAAAACTTTGATTTTAGTTATTCCTATAACGATCAGAAAAAGCATAACCCCAATGTATCAATGGATGATCTCGTTACCCAGAAACTGGGTATCGGGTATACCTATAGTATTAAGGTAAAACCAATTGAACCTTTCAAAAGGATAGTTACTTCTAAATCAAAATGGTTTACGCTGGTAAAGGATATTAATCTTACACCATTACCATCCACTATTACCATGCGTAATGACCTTCTGAGGATAAATGAGGAAACACAGGTAAGAAGTGCAAATGATGGAAGTGGTTATGTGATTCCACCTACTTTTTATAAAAACTTTACCTGGAACCGGGCCTATACACTCAGATGGGAGTTGATGAGGTCGATATCTTTCGATTATTCGGCTACAAATATTTCAAGAATAGATCAGCCATATGGGCTTATTGATACTAAAGCAAAGACAGATTCTTTATGGAACAGAATAAAGACTCTGGGCCATAATACAAATTATTCGCAGACTTTCAACAGTACTTACAATGTGCCCCTTGCCAAGTTGCCTTTAACCGACTGGATTACCTGCAGGCTGAGTTATGCTGCCAATTACTCCTGGACAGGCGCGGCTCCTGTGGCATATGACCTTGGAAACACCATAGGCAATACTCATACTAAAACTTTAGCAGGTGAACTTAATTTCACAAAACTGTATGATAAGTCGCGATGGCTAAGGGCATTGAATGTCCCTGCTTCTGCCAACAAAAAAGATAATAAAGGCGGTAGTAATATTTCTGTTCCTGCAAATGATACTAAGCAATCAGTAAAAGACCTGCGTAAGAATTCTGTATCCCAATTGCCGGGTGCAGTTGATTATCCCGGTGGTAACAATCCGGGTGCTGGTAACATTCCGGGAGGCAATAATCCGGGACCAGCCAGAGGAGCTGATGGTGGCAATGGAGCCGGTGGCAACAATCCAGGTGCACCCGATAGTACAAGGTTGGGAAATAACAATCCAAATAAAGACACCAGCAAAACCGGTAAGAATTTGCCAGTTCAGCCAAATACAGGTAAAGGGCCGGGTGGGGGATCTGGGAATACGGCTGGGAATACAGGAGGGAATACTGCAGGAAATGGAGGTACTGGCAGCGGTACTGCCGGCACTGCAAACAATCCTTATTCAGGAGCTATATTTAAGGGTGTAAATATCTCCAAACTCACCGATAAGCAACTGGACTCTATGGTAGAGTTGCAGGATGAACTGGATGATGCAAAGGCTGCAGCGGATAAGGCAAAAAAGAAAGCCGAACGTAAAGCTGCAAGGAAATTGCGAAGAAGCAAATTACCCCATCTTAATGCTACAGAAATGGCTATAGGTCATCTCCTCACTTCCCTTACCCGGGTTACTGTCAATTACACGCAAACTGCAGGTACCATCTTACCTGGATATATGGACAGTACCCGGATTATGGGTGTAAATAATTATTCCAGTGCACCAGGGTTTAATTTTGTTTACGGATACCAGCCCAATGCAGCATGGTTATTACAGCAGGCTACAGCAGGCAAGCTTACGAGGGATTCCTTGTTTAATGCGCAATTTCAGCAAACCTATTCAAGTAATCTGAATGCTACGGCTGCATTTTCACCTGTAAAGGATTTCAGGATAGACCTTACCCTCACCAAGACATTCACCAAGTCGCATAGCGAACTATACGCAGATACCAATTCTACAAATAACTCAATGCCATGGAAAGGATCTGATTTTCAGCATTTCAACCCATATGAATCCGGCTCGTTCAACATATCTTATATGTCTGTGAACACTATGTTCCAGAATACAAGTGTGGGCTCCAATGTATACAACCAGTTTCTGGCCAACAGGGCTATAATTTCAAATCGCCTCGGAGCCAGCAACCCTTATACCAACGGTTTGCCAGATCCGGCAAATCCAGGTTATTCTAAAGGATACGGGCCTTTCTCCCAGGATGTATTGGTGCCCTCCTTTATTGCTGCCTATTCAGGTAAAAGCGCCGGAGCAGAGCCTATGGTTGATTATAATCATAATGCTATACAGGATAATCCGTTTAAGTATTTTAATCCTACCCCTAATTGGAAAATTACTTACAACGGTTTAAGTAAAGTGCTTTTCTTCAGCAATATTTTCAAAAGCTTTATTGTCAACAATGGATATACCGGAACAATGTCGATAAACGGGTTCAGTTCAAACCTGTTATTCAATGACCTTTTTGGTTTAGGATTCCCTTCATTTATTGATTCCAACTCACACAATTATGTGCCATTCTTCCAGGTGCCCAATGTAACCATCTCTCAGGCGTTTAACCCTCTTGTAGGATTCGATATGGCATTTAAAAACAACCTTACTGCTAAATTCGAACTCAGGGAATCGAAGATGGAAAGTCTTAGCCTTATTGACTATCAGATAGCCGAAAACACCAGTAAGGAGTATGTATTTGGCGTTGGCTTCCGCAAGAAGGGTATTAAACTTCCTTTCAGGGTGATGGGCGTAAGGAAACTGAAAAATGAACTTATCTTTAAGATGGATGTAAGTGTGAGGGATGAAAAGACCAGTAATACTTTCCTTGCCAATAATATAAATGTGGTATCCCGTGGACAAAAAGTATTAAGGATTTCACCAACAATAGATTATTCGGTGACCCAGAAACTTACACTCCACTTTTTCTTCGACCGTACGCAAACCATACCGTACGTATCGAATTCATACCCAAATACCACAACCAGGGCTGGTGTAACACTCAGGTTTATATTTGCACAATAAGGGTCTCGAAACTTAACTTTTCAATGCATTAAGTGCACACCAAGCCATCATGCCCATGCCTGTTTTAAGGGCAGACTCATCTATGTCGAAGTGGGCATTGTGTACCGGAGCAAGAAATTCCTTATTGTCCCTGTTTGTACCCAACCTGAAAAAACAACCCGGTATATGATGGGTATAAAAACTGAAATCTTCACCTGTCATACGCATGTCAAGAGCATGAACATTGGCAGAACCTGCGAAAGCATTTGCCCATTCAATAGCTTTGCCTGTCAGCTCCGGATCATTATATACACAAGGGTAACCCTCTGGTATTTCAATTGTTACCTGTGCTCCATAAGCAGCACAAGTGCTTAATGTAAAATCCTTGATCCATTGGTGCGCTTCTTTTCGCCATTTTTCATCCATAGTTCTGAATGTACCCTGGATTTCAACTTTCTCTGGAATAACGTTGGTAGTAAATCCTCCCTGAATTTTTCCGAACGTAAGTACAGATGGAATTAATGGATTAGCTTTCCTGGAAACTACCTGTTGCAGACCTGTTATCAGAAAAGCTGCAACAGCAATCGTATCAACTGATTGATGAGGAAGTGCAGCATGGCCTCCTTTTCCTTCAATGGTTATATAAATTTCATCGGCGCTGGCCATATATTTCCCTGGCCTGAAACCAACTGTACCCGCAGGCAAAGCCGGGTAAACATGGAGTGCAAAGATGGAGTCTGGCCGTGGGTTTTCAAGCACGCCGGCAGCTATCATCAGGCTGGCGCCACCAGGATGCATTTCCTCCCCTGGCTGAAAAATAAGTTTTACCGATCCGGTAAATTCATCTCTCAGGTCATTTAAAATATGTGCAGCTCCCAGGAGGCAACTGGTATGCACATCATGGCCGCAGGCATGCATTACACCTTTATTCTGGGATTTGTAAGTGATTTCGTTTTTTTCTTCAATGGGCAAGGCATCCATATCTGCCCTGAGGGCTATGCATCGTTTCCCAGGTTCCCGACCTTCAATAATTGCAATAATACCTGTGCCAGCAATTCCTGCCTGGTATTTTATTCCCCAGGTTTTTAATTTGTCAGCTATAAAAGCGGCCGTATTTACTTCATGAAAAGAGAGTTCGGGATGAGCATGTATATGATGCCTGATCTCCTGGATTTCTGTAAAATACAACTCTGATTTCTCCTTGATTTTTGAAAGTATCATCAGGTCTAAGGTAAACTTTTTTAAGAATTTTTAAAGGGGTAAAATGATCGGGTATTAATCATACCCGCTTTTGAGTCTGTTTCAGGGATTAATATTGTCTTGAACTATCATTGCAAGGTTGCTGATAGATTTTACTTGTTTCAGTAAAGTGGCTGCCTCATTATGGTTTGAAAAATCACCAGCCTTAAGTCGGAAAGAAGGCGCTGAGTAAACAAGATATATTCTTGTTTTCGGGAAACGTTTGCTGAATTCTTTCTTCAGATACTCAGCTTTTTGATGGTCGGGTCCATTATAAATTTGTACTCTGAATCCTTTTGAAGTGTGATGCTGTAAACCTGATTGCTTTAATGATATAGTGCTATTGTTAACAGAGTCTGAAGGGGCTGAGTTGTTTTTGTTATTTGCTTTATTGTCTGTACTTAAATTGGTTGATATTCGAATAGTTCCTTTTTTTACGTCTTTTTTTACAACAGTGGGTTTAATAAACTCAGGTTTCCCGTCTTTACGAATTTCAGCAACAGGTGTTGAGTTGTCGTCATAGCTGGAATGGTACTTTTTGAGTAACTGCAATCTGGGATCAGCATGTATTACTATATTACCATCCTTATTTTGCTGTGCGGGAGCAAAAACAGGAATAAAAAGGAAAAAAACAAAAATTGGTAATGTTAATTGTAGCCACTTCATCATTTAAAATCTGGCCGATTTAAATAGTTGATAGTCATCCCAGTTTATAGGAAAATATAAATTTCCCAGATCTGATAAATTCAGATTACGTGAATGAGATACCTGTAATTTACCTGATTTTATTGTTTATTCCTGCTTTCTCTCATAATCTGCATGCTGGCTGATGTGCCAAGCCTTACCGCACCGGCATCAATCAGATCCTGAGCAGACTGCAATGAACGGATACCACCTGACGCCTTTATACCAACGCGAAAAGGCAGATTGGCCTTCATGATTCTTACTGCCTCTACGGTTGCTCCTCTGCTGGCAAAACCAGATGAGGTTTTCATGAAATCTATGTCGTAATTGCTATATAACCGGCAACACTCTAATAGCTCATTCCTTGTCAATATGCCACTTTCTACAATTATCTTAAGCACCTTGCCTTCTGAGTAAACTGGTTTCAGGCAGGTTTCAATTTCATATTCAAGTTGTTTGTAATTACCGCTTTTCAGTGCGCTAAGATCAATAACCATATCAAGTTCATCGGCTCCTTTTGCAAGTGCTTCCTCTATTTCCTGTACTTTTAAATCAGGAGAAAGATTGCCTAATGGGAAACTGATTACAGTAACTACCTTAACATTCGAGCCATCCAGCATTTTTTTTGCATTCACAATATATTTGGAAGGAATGCAGACTGCATAAAAATTTTCTAAAGATGCTTCAAGGCATAATTTGTCTACTTCAGACATTGTAGTGCCTGGTTTCAATAGAGTATGCTCTATTGAATTAGATAAGTTAAAAGACATAGTTTCCAATTAATTTAAAGCAAATTTAAACTGATTAAATGTAAATGAGGCGTTATTAGTTGGAAAACAACATATAACTTATTGTCGTGATTGTATTAGCTTTAAATTGAGACAAAAGTATGGTTTAACGAAACCACAAAAAATCACTAAACCAGATTTTTAATGATTTCCTGTGCAAATTCACTTGTTTTAAGTAGTGTTGCATCGTGCATAAGATTGTAAAAATCTATGGTTACCCTTTTTCTTTTAATGGTAGTAGCCAAAGCTTCTTCTATGCATTCTGCAGCTTCAGTCCAGCCTAAATATTCCAGCATCATTACACCGCTCAGTAACAGCGATGAAGGGTTCATAGTATTTGTATTGGCAAACCGGGGAGCGGTACCATGAGTTGCTTCGAATACCGCATGGCCTGTAATATAATTAATATTTGCCCCGGGCGCTATACCAATTCCACCTACAGAGGCAGCTGCTGCATCTGAAATATAGTCACCATTCAGGTTAAGTGTTGCAACAACCGAATAATCGCCAGGAGAAAGTAATATTTGTTGCAGGAAATTATCGGCTATAACATCCTTGATAATTAGTTTGCCCTGCGATTCAGCCCTTTTCAGTCTTGCGTTGGCAGCATCCTCGCCCTGTGTTTTCCGGGCATTTTCCCATTGTCCCCAGGTATATACTTTATCACCGAATTCTCGTTCGGCCAATGCATAACCCCATAGTTTAAAAGCGCCCTCGGTATACTTCATAATATTGCCCTTATGCACAATTGTCACCGATGGCAGATTATGTTCCAGAGCATATTTTATAGCAGCTCTTATTAGCCTTTCGCTGCCTTCTTTCGAAACTGGTTTAATACCGAAAGCGGAAGTTTCCGGAAACCGGATCTTTTTCCCGGCATGGAGGTCGTTTACCAGGAAATGAAGCAGTTTTTCTGCTTCAGGTGTTCCCATTGCAAATTCTATACCGGCATAAATATCCTCAGTATTTTCTCTGAAAATGACCATGTTCACATTTTCAGGGTGTACAACGGGGGAGGGGACACCTTTGTACCACTTCACAGGCCGGAGGCATACATAGAGATCCAGCTCCTGACGCAAGGCTACATTCAGCGAACGGATACCGCCACCAACTGGGGTTGTCAGCGGACCCTTTATGGAAACCAGATATTCGCGGGCTATATCAAGGCTTTCGGCAGGTAGCCAATCACCAGTTTCATTGAAAGCTTTTTCACCAGCCAGAATTTCCAGCCACTCTATTTTGCGTTTGCCACTATATATATGTTCTACTGCAGCATCCAACACCAGTTTACTGGCGCTCCATACATCAGGACCGATACCATCACCTTCAATAAATGGAATTACAGGGTTATCAGGAACAATCAGATGGCCATCAGGGCCCATTACTACTTTTGAGGCAGGCATTTAGTTCGGTTTTGAGCTGCGAAGGTAGCTTAACATTAAGCAGCAGACAAGATGAATTCTTGCATTATAGCGCATTAATCTCATTTCACTAATGAATAATTTCGTAAGGTTGGTAGTCGTAATTCTCTGAATTCCGTGCAAAATTCAAGAATTAACAGATGGTCTGCGCTTTAATTACTGTATTGCTATTTACAGTATTTTTTAGGCTATTCTATTTTTTATTTACTGTTCTTAAGCACTACCGTCCGACTAATTTATTCAGCCGTATAGATATACAAAATAGCAATATTTATTGTAATTAATTACAATAAATAGTAGCTGATGTTTACCTATATGTGGCTTATTTTAAAAAGCAGGGTGGGGGTCATTG